>CAZQOH010000040.1:0-12124 GCA_964594355.1 uncultured Desulfobacterales bacterium | reverse complement strand
AGCCTCGGTATTCGGTTGTTTAGAGCATTTGGACATTCGAATTTAGAATTTGTTTCGGATTTCGTAATTCGGATTTCGAATTTCAAAATTCAAAAATTGAGGGTTTTCGTTCAAACACTAAATAGGGGAGGCAAAAGGGGACGTTTTTCAAATGTCTCTAACAATCACCACTGAGAGCACACTCAATCTATCCGTGGCCCTGATCCACTATCCGGTTTTTAATAAAAACGGTGATATAATTGCATCCGCCGTGACTAATCTCGATTTGCACGATATATCAAGGGCTGCTAGAACTTATGGTCTAAGATCATTTTATGTTGTTACACCCATTACAGACCAGAAAGAACTTGTTAAAAAAATTATTTCACACTGGGTAGACGGGGTAGGCTCAAAATACAATCCAAAAAGGCGTGAAGCCTTGGAACTGATACGTATCAAGGATTCTTTAAATGAAGTAGTTGAACATATCCGTAGTAACAATGAAGAATCCCCAAAAACTGTTGTTACATGTGCCAGTACCAGAGACAATTTCCGGAGCGTAAGCTTTGGAAAGTTTCGTGAAATGCTCCACAGTGGGAGGCCTTACCTTTTATTATTTGGTACAGGGTGGGGTTTTACAGAAAATTTTATTGCAGATGCTGATTACATATTGGAACCGATCAAGGGGAATACAAATTATAATCACCTTTCTGTTCGGTCTGCGGCAGCAATTGTACTCGATAGACTCTTGGGTGTTTAATGCAGTATAGAAATCTTGGTCCTCAGGGCCATGGGTATTTGGCTTTGCCGTGTTTTAGTGGTTAGTAGAAATGCCTAAATTGCATAGTAACCATTCAGGGGTTCAAAGTTCAGAGTTCAAAGGTTATCGGTATAGTTTTGTTCTCGCCCGCTCTCTATGGTCGCTTGAGTTCACAGAGAGCACAGAGAGATAAATAATTTGTCTGATTTTTTGAGAGGAAAAATCAGACAAAATTCTCAGCCACTTGCGTGGCAAATAGAATTCGAGGCCGTGGACAAAGGTTTCAGATAGTATAATGCCAACATTTCCAGCGATAGCTGGATGTCAGTTTGAGGTGAATCGCCCCCTCAGCGATTCAGCTCAAGAACTCTGAGAACTCTGTGCGCTCTGTGAGATATAAAGAAGACCCTTTTAGGGGTGGTTATTGATTTAATCAACACTGATATAATTAAAAGGATGATATTATGGATACTATAAGAGAGATAGAAAAAGAAATGATGCGGCTTGATCTTCCCGCTTTTTCTCCAGGCGATACAATTAAAGTTTTCGTCAAGATTAAGGAAGGTGAAAAGGAGCGTGTACAGGCTTTTCAAGGGGTTGTTATCAGCAAACGCAAAGGTACAAATGCGACATTTACCGTACGAAAGGTTTCATACGGTATAGGGGTAGAGCGTATTTTTCCACTCAATTCTCCGGCCTTAGGCAAGATTGAAGTTATTTCACGAGGGCGTGTGCGCAGGGCAAAGATTTATTATTTAAGAAAGCTAAAGGGTAAAGCCGCGCGAATGAAAGAACGTCGTTTGAACTAACCTTTATGGGATTAGACCTTTGGACGTTTGAAAAAAAAGCCAGAGAGAAGGGTTTTTCACGAATTGCCGGCATTGATGAGGCAGGCCGGGGTCCCCTTGCTGGGCCTGTTGTTTCTGCGGCTGTTCTTCTGTCGACTTCCTTCCCGGTTTCCGGCATAACCGATTCAAAAAAATTAACTCCCAAAAAACGAGCCTATCTATATGAAAAGATTTATGATCATGCCGTTTCAATCGGTATAGGGATAGTTGACCCTGTAGAAATAGACCGTATCAACATCCTTAAGGCATCACTTCTTTCCATGGCTATATCTGCAGAAAATCTTAACCCTCAGCCTGATTACCTTCTCATAGATGGTAAATTCCAAATTTTATCAGACCTCCCACAGGAAGCTATAACCCGAGGTGATGAGCAAAGTATTTCAATTGCTGCCGCATCTATTATTGCAAAGGTAACAAGGGATAGAATTATGGAAAGATATCATCAGAAATATCCGCAGTTTGGCTTCTCAAGACACAAAGGATATCCAACCAAGGCCCATAAAGAGGCTATTAAAAAATTCGGATACTGCCCAATTCATAGACGGAGTTTCAAGGGAGTAAAGGAATATTTGTAACATATTGCTGTTAAATTACCTATATAAAACAGGCATTAAGGAAGGGATAAAAGGTAAGACCTTAAATTTGCTTTCTTATTCTTTATACCGATTTTCTTTCTTATATTTTCTCTGTGTGATTCAACTGTTTTATATGAAAGATTAAATAACGCTGCTATTTCTTTGGTCCTTTTGCCTTGTCTTACAAGGTCTGCCACCTGAATCTCAGCGGGTGTAAGATTTAAATATTTGGATGACAATTTGCGAGAAAATGGTGAGATAATTTCATTTAGATTTGATTCTAAAATGTTTAAAAGTGTTTTTTGTTGATCATCTGAATTATTTTTTTTCATCCTTTCTAAATATGGCATAACTAATTCTTTGACATTGCCAACAACTTTTTCTTCTAAAGCGATTTTATCCTCCTGCCTTTTCTTCAGCAAGACATTTAAAGCTGTATTTATTTCCTCAAGAGTCCTGGTCTTGATTTCCAACTCTCTGGTCCGTTCTTCCACCCGATCTTCCAGTTCAATGTTTAGTTTTCCCAGCGCTCCTTCAACCTTATTACGCTCTGTAAAGTCAAGCATGGCACCGAAGATGCGGCGTGCCTTCCCCGATGTGTCGCGCGCGATGCATGCACGACCTAATACATAGGCATAGGTTCCATCGATGCGCCGATAGTGATACGTCTCCGTCCAACTCTCGCCCGCGCCATCGAGGGCAGTATGAATGGATTCAAGAACTCGATCCCGATCCTCCGGGTGTATATGGTCGATCCACCACTTCCAGGAGTTCCGGCTGTCCTTCGGTCTTGTCCCGAAATTCGAATCGTAGGCTTCATTCCACCATACAGTGTCTAGTACCAGGTCGTAGTCCCAGATGGCATCGATCGTTGCTCGAGTGGCAAGTGACAGCCGCTCCTCACTCTCTCGCAACGCCTCCTCCGTTTGCTTGAACCCAACAACTTCATTTTCTAACTGCTTGACCTTTTGCTCCAGCTCTTCATAGGTTGGTTTTCTGAACATTGATATAACCTCCAGTTCTCCAGGTAACCCGCATTTCTCATGAAGAATTTATCCTATGATTAATAGCACAAAAAATAACTATTATATCATTTAAATACATAGATTATAAACTTTCATACTTTGTATCATGATACAGATTCAAAATCAAAGTCTATTACTGAAATTGTTACCTCAGTTTTGCTGCGCGGCGGGAGTGGGGCCAAACAATTCGCAAAATAGATTGAGAACATTAGAGAGAAAAAAACAAAAGAATACCTTGACTATTTGGCGCAAACCTGAAAAGTGGCAGCCAGTACCCAGAATCGGGCTTTAAGGTTTCACCATTGAATGAAAGACACGGAATCCGCCAAAGGTGGTTGACGGACCGGAAATGTAATAAATGAACAAGTTACTATATGAAGATTTAATGGATCAGAATGAGGTGAGTGAGATGCCGGATTATAGTAAGAACCAAGAGATAAAATTCAACCTCTTGGGCTGGATTCTTTTTGTGGTGTGCGCTGTTCTGTTTATGGTTTCAAGTATAAAAAACCATGATATCATAGCCCTCGCGGCTAGTATCGTTTTTCTTATCGCTTGCGTGGTCTTCATGATACCTCTATTAAGAATTATAATTGAAGGCAAAACATGAGCGAGCAAATTGTACTTTTTACGAAACCATCATGATTGATCTCTGTGGGGTTTTATGGATCGTTTGATTGGAGTATTTCTGATTGCTGTATCTGCTGTATCGTTCGGAGCAAATCCTATTTTTGCACGCATTGCTTATGACGCAGGCGCAAACCCCATTACGTTCCTCTTTTTTCGATTTGCAATTGCTTCGGTAGTAATGTTTTTGATAATGATAATAGGAGATTATAAATTCCCTCGTGGACGGTTATTATTTATACTGGTTATGATGGGAGGAGTCGGCATTGTAGGAGCAACAATTTCCTTTTTCACAGCCTTGACTATGGCTCCTGTTAGCCTTGTGATAGTTCTTGCGTATATGTATCCTGCTCTTGTTACTTTCCTCGCCGCTATCTTCTTTAAGCAGCGCATTACAAATTATAAGATTACGGCGCTCTTTATGACTTTGATGGGTATAGTCTTTACAATTGGACTGGATATTGACGGACAGTTCCTCGGCATTGTATTATCGCTTGCAACAGCAGTTATTTATTCGGTTTTTCTTATATTTGGAAGTCTGTCGATTCAAAAAGCCGGTGCCTTTTCAGCGTCAACCGTGATTACTATCGCAGCATCCGTTATCTATGGCTTGCTTGTAACCATACAGGGGGTGGAGTTGCCGACTGTACTGTCCGGCTGGATGGCAATAGCTGCAAGTGGAATGATTTCCACCGCTTTTGGTAGTGTTGCTCTTTTTGCCGGGCTCAAGCAGATTGATATGGCAAGCACTTCCATTATTTCCACATTGGAAGTTGTGGTTTCGATTGCTCTGGCCATCATTGTCCTGGGGGAAACAATTACTCTGTCAAAAATCATAGGAGCCACAATGGTTATCTCCGCGGTAGCAATCTTAGCAAAGAGTGAATATAAAGTTGCTAATGTTAAAATTCACTAACAAATATATTTGAACTGGAGGCTGAGTAGAATTTTGGATTTTTTTAAATATAATAGAAAAATAAATAAATCGTCATTTATCTTGAAAATAATTGTAATTATCGTATTCGTTTTAACACCTTGTCTTTCTAGTGCTTTTGAAAGATACAACAGAGTAGTAAAATACGATAAGTACTTCTCCAAATATTCAAAGAGGTATTTTGGTCCTAATTTTGACTGGAGACATTTCAAGGCGCAGGCTGTTGCTGAATCGCGATTGAAAGCAAGGGCAAAATCAAGAGTAGGCGCTCTAGGTGTGATGCAGATTATGCCTAAGACTTTTAAAGAAATCCAAAAGAAGAATCCAAGTATTCGGGGTTCGAGAGAACAGCCACGCTGGAGCATTGCCGCAGGCATCTATTATAATAGAATGATCTGGAACGGATGGAAGGCTAAACGTCCATTTCAAGACCGTATTAATTTTATGTTCGGGTCTTACAATGCAGGCAAAAGCAATATTCTAAAAGCACAGAAAATAGCGAAAAGAGAAGGGCTGAATCCTAATTTGTGGAAATCGATAGAACCTTCTTTGCCAAATGTTACCGGCAAAAGGAGTAAAGAGACTATTGGTTATATCAGGAAAATCAATAAGATTAAGGAGGTACTGAGGTAATGGAAATTTCCATCACGCTATTGAACTTTGGTTATGCCATAGTTGGGGCATTTTTAACTCTAATATTCATGATAGTCGGTTATAAGATTTTTGATAAAATGACACCCTTTGATACCTCGAAACAGTTGGCGGAAAAAAACATTGCAGTCGGAATCGTTGTGGGATCAATTTTTGTGGGGTTGGGTATTGCCGTTGGGTTGGTAATAGGTCTGGGACTTAATTAGTATCCATATCCATCAGGAAATGGCATCTTTTGGCCCAATACGGCGTTCTCGCTCTTTTGCGATCCTCGACATAGACCCACTACGACATTATTTATTCATCGATTTGTTCCGGAGCCATTTCTTTTTTTGCGTAATCAAGATAGAGTCTACTGTTAATGAAAAGGTCATAAATATCAGGATCGATATGATTATCTTTTTCCATAAAACCCATGATCTTGATGGCTTGAGAAAGATTCATAGGCTTTTTATAGGGTCGGTCTTTGGCTGTCAGGGCTTCGAAAATATCGGCGATGGCCATAATTCGTGCCTGCAGCGAAAGTTGTTCCCCGGGAAGACCCATTGGATAGCCTGATCCGTCCAGTTTTTCGTGGTGTCCGGCGGCGTATTCCGGAATCTTTTTGAGCTTTTTGGGAAAAGGAAGTTCATTTAGCATTTTCAATGTCATGGAGGCATGGTTTTCGATGGTCTTTCGCTCTTCTCCTGTCAAGGAGCCTTTGCGGATGCAAAGGTTTATAACTTCTTCATCGGTTAGATAAGGATATTCTTTGCCGTCTATAGTGTATATTTTCAACTCGATCTCTTTCATCCGTTGAAGATGATTATCGCTCATGAATTCACCTGGATTGTTACAGGATTTAATGAACTCCAATTCTTCCTTTAGGGTGTTCAGTTTTTCGACAAATTTTTTGTCAAGATGTTTTTCTTTTGATTCATCACCTTTCTCATCATGCAAAAGATCGATTTTGCGGCGTAAATACGAATTTTCTATCTGTTTGGCAATAAGTTGGAACCTTGTTTCGATTAAGCTGACACGGTCGAAAATCGTCTGAAGCTTGGTCCCTTTATCCACAACGTATTCAGGTGTTGTGATTTTACCAACATCATGCATCCATGCTGCCAGCTTCAGCTCTTCCATTTCGTCTTCGCTGAAATGGATGTCTTTAAATTTACCTTTGCCATCTTCGTTAATTTTTTCAGCAATTATCATAGTTAAATCTACTACTCTGGTAATATGGCCTCCGGTGTAAGGGGATTTTTCGTCGATAGCCGCGGCAATACTTTTAATAAAGGCATATAATAAATTTGTAAGATCTTGGATTAGCTGTGCATTAGTCAGAGCGACAGCGGCTTGAGAGGCCAAATAGGCAATTAGATCCACATAATCTTCAGAAAAAGCAACCACTTCTCCAGTTTCTATATCCTGGGAGTTTAAAAGTTGCAGCACGCCAATAATGTCGTTTTCGTGGTTTTTCATGGGGATGACAAGCATCGACTTTGATCGGTACCCTGTTGATGCGTCATAGTTCTTTGGACCGGTGAAATCGAACCCTTCTGCTTCATATACGTCAGGGATATTAACCATTTCATCCGTTAACGCTACATGTGAACATACATTTGAATGGTTGGGTCTGTCATCAATATAAAGCCGGACATCAGGTAAATCTATTTTTTTTCCGCTTGTTCCACCCAGTCTGATATCCATCGTATCGGTTTGCATTATCTCAAAACGGAGCTGTTGCTTCTCTGCGTCGAGAATATATAATGTACCGGCGTCGGCATTGGAAAGATCTCTGGCCTCGTCGACTATCATCTCGAGTAGTTTATTGATGTCTTTTTCGGCAGAAAGCGCAATTCCGATCTGCGTGAGTTGCTCGATATGCTTCTTATCTTTGCTTTGGTAAGAATTTGACGAAGAAACCATTATATCTCCTCCAAGCTAAATATGAGACCTTTGCAAAACGCCCCCTTTTGCCCAATTTCTGTGTCAAGCTCAAATTTTACTCCTCAAAATACTCAATGTATTCCTGTGGTTAAAATTTTTGCCTTCCTTGAACTTGAACAAAATTGAGCATTTTTCAAAGGTCTCAATACATTAGGATTTTCAACAAGAAAGGAAAAATTATTCAGAATATCTTCAACATCTCAAGTAAAAAAAATAGGACCTTTAAATAACATATATCATTCAAGAATGCAAATCGATTTCCGGTTGCTTTGGAATACCGACCCTAAGAAGTGAGCTTTCGAGATTAACACCAGGAAGAATCTCTTTAAGATATCGGGAAATACCCAGAAGACTATGAACATTAACTCCAGTTTCAACTCCCATCTCTTCGAACATGAAAACCATGTCCTCAGTGGCAATATTTCCTGAGGATCCCGGTGTGAAAGGACAGCCTCCCAATCCTGCTATTGATGATTCAAAAGATTGGATACCTGATTCATATGCGGCAAGAGCATTGGCCAAGCCCATGCCTCTTGTATTATGAAAGTGAGCGCTGAAAGTAATTTCGGGGAAGCTTTTCATACAGGTTGTCGTAATATCCTCCACCTGCCTGGGATTGCCAAAGCCAACCGAATCGCAAAGGGTTATCTCTTTGATCCCTAATTTACCTGTCTTTTCCACATAGCTTAGGATGTCATCTTTCATGACCTTAATTTCGAAAGGACAACCAAAAGTCGTTGCCAGGTCCACACGAATTACTACTCCAGGATATGAAGAACTTAATTCTTTGATCTTTTTCAATTCTTCAAGAGACTCATTAGGAGTCCGTCTAACGTTACTTAAATTGTGTGACCGGCTGACAGAAAAGACAAATATTATTGTTTTTATGCCGCTTTGGAAAGCCTTTTGTGCCCCCTTTAAATTGGGAACAAGAGTTGTAAATTTAACTTCCTCAATGCTTATTACTCCATCAACGACTTCCTTTATATCTCTAAATTGCGGGATTGCCTTGGGATGGACAAATGAGCCCAACTCTATCTCTTTAAGACCGCTTTCAGCAAGGCTCTTTATCAGATTTATTTTTTTCTCCGTCTCTATATATTCACACAAATTCTGCAAACCGTCCCTTGGTCCTACTTCCACAATATTAACCGGGTCTTTTGGTATCATGCCTTAGCTCCTTTCCGCACGCGGGTCTTTACTTTTCTTTGTAATTCAATTATTAATAAACTCGTAAAAAATTATTTGCGAGCGAGATTGAGTATTTTTGGAAAAAGATTCATGAAAAGCTGAACGTTAAAAATTGCAAGCTGTTTGAGGGCGTTAGCCCGAGTTCTTGCAATTTAGAGAAGCTTTTCAGGAATCCCAAAAATGGTCACAGAGCGAGTAAATTGTACTTTTTACGAAACCATCAATTATTAATAAACTCGTAAGTACAAAGAAAGCTAAAATATTACAAATTTAATTATTTTGGACATTATGGTATCAAAACAATCTATCATAGTCCTCGCACTGCTCATCCTCTCCTTGAGACCTACTTTTGCCGATAACAATAAACCTGATCCTGTTTATGATATTCAGTGTGGCTGTTATGCCAACAACGAAAATGCCGCCCGACTGACGCATCGACTCAAAGAGCTTGGCTTCTCCTGGTATAGCTTTCAAACTGATCTTTGTACCAGCTTTATCGTGGATGTCAATGTTGGCTGGAATGAAAGATCTGCATTTGCTGTGAAATACCCGGAGTTTGCCGACGCCTTTTTGGTTGAAAATATATGGGATCTGCCCCACCCGGATCCTGAAAAGATTTCATCACTTCCTTCCAAAGAGGAGTTCATCAATATCATGACTCCCTACATGCAGAGACAATATCAGAATGGCTACTACAATCTCAGAAGATTACCGATGGCCAAGGAACGGGCAAGAATGTACACACAGTTTATCTATGAGGCCTCTAGTTATTACGGGTTGGATCCTTTTCTTCTCTTTGCAGTAGGAAATTTTGAGACCTACTTCTATAATATGTTTGGCGATCTCGATCGTCTCAAGTATAAATATCCGGATCCGGCCCAGGGAATGTTCCAGATTCTCAGTTCAACCGCCCGCGCTATCCATCGGGATATGAAGAAACAAAAGGTACCCTATGCTCCGAAGCAGCTTCCGAAGGATCTCAGGGCTTATCCAAGGGCTCAAATCTATTTTGCTGCTCACTACCTGAATAATCTACATCAGCAGCAACACGGCAATAGATATATGGCCCTACTCGCCTACAACTCGAAATATAATCCCAATTACGATTACCCAAGAAGGGTCATGCGATTCTACCAGCGGGCCTGTAAGTACTTTATCAAATCGTCTGAACGATATAAAGAAGAGGAGGCCGTAACATATAAGACTCCTGGTGGCTTTTGAATGTTACTAAAATGTTACAAGCTACTGTATATGGTCAAGAAGTTGAATAAGATCAGTTATGACAAGATCAGCCGATAGATTGTTACATCTTGGGTCATCTTTTCTTAGCCTTAGTGATCTTGCATCTCCTGCGAAAAGAGCCGTTTGAAATCCGGCATTTTTTGCCGGATAAATGTCATTTAACATGTCATTTCCAATGTAGAGGACGGAATATGGGTGAATATCCCTCGCTTTTAACTTTTCAATTGCAGTTTGAAACAAAAGATTTGATGGTTTTGCATATCCAAACCTGTATGAAAAAAAGATTAAATCAGGGTTAAAGCCGAGGCGTTCCATATTTGAATCGAGAAACCAGTTAAAAAGAAAAGGAGTATAGAATTGGGCGTTTGAGATGATACCCATTAAAAGGTTTTTATTTTTGCATGCAGGGATCAATTTATTGAGATGAGGCATGGGATATACAGGATTTACAATCAGTTCAAATTCAACGGCAAAGTCCCTGACAAGATCCATGTCGGTATTTTGAAGAACACTCATCCATATTTGGTCTATCTCGACTTCAGGAAATTCTATCCCTTTTTCCTTAAGTTCCGCATGCTTTTTTTCAATGGTATTGAAGAAATTATGTAAAAGGGTCTTAGGGGTCTTGTCTATTTTAAACTTGAGCAGCAATTGCTCAATTTGCTTGGTTTCCATTAATTTTTTCTTTGAAATATTGATATCACCTGTTTCGCTGATAAAAAGCGTTCCATACAGATCAAACAATAAACATTTAATCTTTTCTTGAAGGCTTCCGCTCGGGTTCAAAGATGTGGAAACCGGATTTAGAGGATGTATATATTTTGATACAAGGTGTTTATTCAACATATTGGTTCCATTGTGAGATCTTTGAAGCGACCTGTTATTAAAAAGCTAAAATGTTGAGTTCCATTTGAGAAGACTGAATTGTTCAAGATCTAAAAAGGCTGAAAGGAGAATATTTTTATTTATGCAATGGGAAACCGGTTTACTCATAACTCGTGAGTAAATTGAAACAAGTTTTTTCCCATATAGAGTTTTGTTGTAACTGTTTAGCACTGCCCTCATATTGTTTTGTATCAATTCATCTTTATTTGCTATGTCACCGGGATATGAAAGATAAGGATTAAGACGGATCAGTTTTCCGGTATCCCTTTTATGGGATAAGAGACGGGAAATTATCTTTTTTTGAAATACTTCATCAAGTAATCCAAAGTCAATATTGTCATTTTTTGTAATTTTAGCAAAAGATTTTTCTATTTTTTCTTTATCAATTTTGAAATTGAACATTATGCATATTTCTAATACACATGATTTCCACTTTTTATAAAATTTTTCCCTTTCAATCCATTCGGTTGGAACAAGGAGCCGGGTATAAAGATGATCAAGCCGGATACCATTTTGTTCAAAATCAAGGCAGATATCAGGGAGCTTTCTTCCCCAAAGAATCTTTTTTGCCGTCCATGGTTCAAGATAAGAAAAACCGAATCCTTCTGTTATGCTGGTTGTAATAAGAAATCTGGAAGAGAGAACAAGTTCTGAAAAATCATTTTTTAATCCTGCATCGAATTCTACATTAAGATTCTTTTCCTTTACAAATTTTTTCCATTCATCATAACTCTTTATGTCTGAAGGGCTGTTTGGGGGAAGTGTTATAACGAGTGTTTCCTTATTTTTAAAAAACAGAGACAAAAGAATTGCTTCCCCGATGTTTTTCCTTCTTAAGGCACGTATAGGGTACAGCACATACTCTTTTGGTGTTTTGTCATTTTGTTTGAAATCAAAGTGTTTTATCGTGTTAAATATTTGATGCAAGCCATCTTTTTTTAAGCCGGTCTTCAGTAGTATCTTATAATCACGTGAATTGATTACACCGTAATGGCAATTGGGAACATATTCCTCATTAAAAAATGATAAAGGGCGTCCGTCTTCAGCAAAATCATGGATTTGAAGAAATAATTTTATTTTCCTTTTTTGCAGAGTTTTGAGAATTATTAAAAAATTCTTGTTTTTTGCAAGGGTAGGGTTGTGAATGTGGAGAACGTCACATCCGTCTTTCCACTTTGAAAAGATTGCTTTGATAATCGATTCCGTAACTTTTTTTGGGTCAGGTGATTTTTGAGATGGTCTGCTATAACCAAGACCCGGAATGTGTATTGTATGGGCCGGAAAAGGTGACTCAGGGATTTCTCCTGTGAGAACGAGCACCTCACATTCATTCCTGACGGCATCCACCTGTTGCCTTAAAACCGTTGTTACACCGCCTTTTTTAAGATGGTAATGAATGAATGCTATTTTCATTTTTATTCTCTTATACCGGTTGTCATAAATATGTTCCGATTGACCAGCATCTGAACTTCCGAGCT
>CAZQOH010000039.1:0-12282 GCA_964594355.1 uncultured Desulfobacterales bacterium | reverse complement strand
ATGGTAACATCATGAATAAGGGCAACAATTGCTCCCATGGCGTATTTCAACTCAAAAAACCAAAAAAGTATCAGCGTGATAATAAGGGCGGCAATCATAAGAAAAGGGATGCTGACATTAAAAATATTAAGAAAATATACGGCACCTATCAGTGCTCCCGCCATGGTACCGCTCAAAATCCATTTTAATTCAAAACGACCGGATATATATATGGTAATAAAAAGCAGTGCATAGAACATGGCGAGTAGGGCTTTTTCTCTTAGATCTTTGCCAATCTGGGGGCCTACCATTTCAATCCGACGAATCTTTGCTCTATTTCCTGTCGCGGATTTTAAGGCATTTTCTACCTCCATGGAAAATCCTTGAGAATTCTTAATAGATTTATCTGTCCGGATAAGATATTCGTTCTCATGCTTATCACCGAACTCTTGAACAGATGATTTTCCGAGATCTATATTAGCAAGACCGTATTTTATATCTTCCATAATTACAGGAGACAGGAACTTAACTTGTATTAATGTTCCGCCGGCAAAATCGACCCCTAATCTAGGCCCCATATGGAGTATAAGAGACAAAATACTGATAAGAATCATCGCAATAGAGATAAAAAAAGCGACTTTTCTTTTTTCTATAAAATTTATATTTATGTCGGGTTTTATAAATTGCATTTATGTTCCTTAGAAAATGTTTTTGGAATTCAGCCACTAGGGCACAAAGAGAATTTATATATATTTTATCGCAATATATGAAAAAACAAAAATGCAGAGCAAGAAGAATAGATTAATCTATAATCTTGGTGTCTTAGTGTCTTTGTGGCATTAATATTGATAGCATTCACTTCGTATAATAGGATACCTGAATATTTATCAAGTGCATTTTAAATACTTAATCTTTTAATTTTTCGGTTCATCAAAAAGTAATCGAATATTAGCCTCGATAGGATAAGTGCTGTAAACAGGCTTGCGATTACGCCCAGGCTTAGCGTTACAGCGAATCCTTTAATAGTACCAGTCCCGAACTGGAACAGAACGAGTGCTGCAATCAGTGTTGTGACATTTGCGTCAAGAATAGTCAGTGTAGCTCTGCTGTAACCTGCATCCACTGCCGCACGTGGCGTTTTGCCACGTTTTATCTCTTCTCTAATACGCTCAAATATAAGAACGTTGGCGTCTACTGCCATTCCTATAGTAAGTATGATTCCTGCAATTCCTGGAAGGGTTAAGGTGGCCTGGAGCGCTGCAAGTCCTCCCGCAATAAGGATGATGTTAAGTATCAGTGCAAAATCTGCGATAAGACCTGAACCTTTGTAGTATATAATTATAAACAGGATGACCAAAATACCGCCTACAACCATGGATATAAGCCCTTTTTTTATTGAATCAGATCCGAGAGAAGGGCCGACGGTCCTTTCTTCAATAATATTAACCGGAGCAGGGAGTGCGCCTGCACGAAGAACAATGGCAAGATCATGTGCTTTTTCCGTCGTAAAGTTTCCTGTAATGCGGGCTGAACCACCTGAAATTTTTTCTTGGATAACTGGTGCTGAATACACCTTCTTATCTAAAACTATTGCAAGGCGTTTTTTAACATTTTCTTCTGTTATTCTGGCAAAAATTCGTGCTCCTTTTTTATCAAAAGTGATTGAAACGTATGGTTCATTGTACTGCGAATCTATCTGAACCCTTGCATCTGTAAGATATGCTCCTGTTAAAAGTGCTCGTTTTTTTAGGAGGTAAGGTGTTTTAAAAACGCGTCTTGTGGTCGGGTCTTCTTTTTCCTCATAGAGTATCTCGTTTCCCGGAGGAATATCCCCCTGTTTTGCTGCAGTTTTAGGATCAAATGTTTCATCCACCAGCTTGAATTCCAAAAGAGCTGTTTTTCCGATGAGTTCCTTGGCTCTTTCCGTATCCTTAATACCGGGAAGCTGAATAAGGATTCGCTTTTCACCCTGTTGGCGGATATCAGGCTCACTGACGCCAAACTGGTCAATGCGGTTTCTTATGGTTTCAAGTGCTTGTTCTGTTGACATTTTTTTTATATGATTAGTCTCTTTGTCCGGAAGATCCATCAAAATGGCAAGGGTCCCGCCATCTGTCGATCTTGAAAGTATACGTAGATCTTGAAATTCCTTGTCTAGAAGGGCTTCAAATTTTTCTATATTTTCAGTTTCCTCTATTTTGAGTGATATTTTGGTATTGTCAATCCGATCTATGCCCATATGTTTAATGCGCTTTTTTCTGAGGAGGTTGCGGAGTTCATGCACTATGCGCTCTATCGTACTTTCTACGGCTTTTTCCGTATCAACTTCGAGGACAAGGTGCATACCACCCTGAAGATCAAGACCGAGGTTTATCTTCTTCTTTGGCCATAGGGTTGGTTGCTGTTCGCCTTGTATTCTCATGTGTAACGTAGGAAGAATATAGATTATAGCAACCATAATGACCGTGATAACTAAAACAATTTTCCATGAAATATTTTTCAATGATCTATTCCCCTTCTATGGTTATTCCAGTCCCCGTCATTCACCTTATAAAATATTACACCATGATACGCAATAACTTGCGATGTCTGGTTTTAGTATATTCACTAAATTAACAGGCCCCCTACTTCACTACTCCATAACTCCAATTCTTTCATACAGCTCCACACTGCGTTGACTTGGACAATTATTAATTCGTCTAGTCGGGTTTTTTTGAAGCGGCCTGGGGTGCGGGCTGAGATAAAGCAGATACATTAGCGCGATTTACTTTAACACGGACCTTTTCTGATATTTCCACTGTTAGCGTTGCATCACTCAAACCTGTAATACGGCCGTGAATACCACCGCTTGTTACAATACGATCACCCTTTTTAAGATTGCCGATCATTTCGCGGAGCGCCTTGCTCTTTTTCTGTTGGGGTCGGATCAGTAGGAAATAGAATATAACGAACATAAGAATGAGAGGGATAAATGCTGAAAAACCACCACCCCCTTCTCCAGCTGCACCGCCTTGACCCATTGCATAAGCTATATTAATCAAAATAAAACCTCCTTGTTTGTTATTAGTTATTTGTTACAAGCCGTATTCCGATAACGAAAAAGCTTCATCCAAATACGCGACCAAAAATGGTATTGATATACTTTAAATGATAATTTACGTCAAATATTTCTTCAATTTTTTCTTTGCTAAGGTGAGAACAGATTTCTTTGTCTTTTAAGATCAGCGTTTTGAAATCCTGTTCATCTTTCCAAACCCGCATGGCCTGCGTTTGAACCATTCTATAAGCATCTTCACGAGTTACACCTGATTCTGCAAGCGATATAAGTATTAGTTGAGAAAAGATCAATCCTTTCAGAATATTAAGATTTTTTTCCATTCTTTCAGGATAAATAACAAGATTTTTGATAATTCCTGTAAATCTGTTGAGGATGTAATCTATAAGTATCGTAGTATCAGGTGCAATGACTCGCTCTACAGATGAATGGCTTATATCCCGCTCATGCCACAGAGGAACATTCTCTAGTGCAGCCATGGCGTTCGATCGCACAACACGTGCAAGACCACTAAGGTTTTCGGATCCTACGGGATTTCGTTTATGGGGCATGGCGGATGAACCTTTCTGGCCTTTTGAAAAGTACTCCTCGGCTTCCAGGACTTCTGTCCTTTGTAGATGTCTAATCTCAATAGCCATCTTTTCTATAGAGGATGCCATGATTGCTAAGGCTGTAAAATATTCCGCATATCGATCTCTTTGAATAATCTGAGTAGAAGCAGGCGCAGGTTTAAGATTCAGCTTTTTACATACATATGCTTCTACACTTGGAGGAGTATTAGCAAAGGTACCTACAGCTCCTGAAATTTTACCGAAACTGATATTTTCAACGGCGCGCTCACATCTTTTCTGATTTCGGCACATTTCATCATACCAGACGGCCAATTTGAGACCAAAGGTGATCGGTTCTGCATGGATTCCGTGTGATCTTCCGACCATAATCGTATTTTTATGTTCAAAGGCCCTTTTCTTTAGGGTACTTAAAAACTTTTCACAGTCCTTTAAAATAATTTTACCTGCCTGCCTTAGAAGATATGACATGCTCGTATCGAGGATATCGGAAGATGTAAGACCCATATGGATATATCTTGAGTCGGGCCCCACATATTCTGCAATATTTGTTAGAAATGCAATTACATCATGTTTGGTTTCAGCCTCGATTTCATCAATCCTTTTAACAGAGAAATTTGCCTTCTTTTTGATATTTGAAAGTGCCTTTTTTGGCACCTTTCCGATTTCTGCCATGGCTTCACATGCTAATATTTCAACTTTTAGCCATGTTTTATATTTGTTTTCATCTGACCAGATATCGCCCATTATTTTTCTTGTATATCGTTTTATCATGTATCGTTTTACCTCAATTACTGATTTTGTTTGTTATTAGTGAAGTTGGTGCTTTTTTCAGAAAAGTATAAAGATAATCACGAAAACACGAAAAATTGAAACACGAAATTTTATTTTTTCGTGTTTTCGTACTTTCACGATATTTTTTTGTTTCGGTTTATTTATCTTCCCTGATGCAAATTCGACACATCGAATATAGCAAATAAAATAATGTGTCAACATTGAACAGTTTTGTTACTCAAAAATAATTTTACTTTGCCCCGGGATCATTGCGTCATCGCCATCTATTGTAATGGAAAGCTCGCGTCTTATCTCAAGATCTAGAATTTCCCTCCGTTTCTTATTTAAAAGATAGTCTGCAACCTTAACAGGGACTATCCCTTTTACACTGGAAATATTGTCCTTTAAGGTTTCAAGGCTGAGTTTGCGTAAGAAGCTAAGTCCCAGATTTTCAGTAGATGGTGTCAATCCTTTTCCCTGGCAATGACTGCAAGATTCAAAACTTACGAATTCTATAGACAGCCTGATCCGTTGTCTTGACATTTCCATTAATCCAAACCTGGAGATTTTGCCAATATTTATTCTGGCTTTGTCTACCTTGACATGGGTTTTCATCGCTCTTTCAACTTCTGATTTGTGCTTTGGGTCTTTCATATCGATAAAATCTATTACTATAAGACCGCCCAAATCTCTTAACCTTAGTTGACGAGTGATCTCCTCAACGGCTTCAAGGTTGGTCATATGCGCCGTATGTTCGATGGATTTTTTTTGGGTTGCTTTCCCCGAATTAACATCTATAGCGACAAGAGCTTCGGTCTGCTGCAGAACAATGGAACCGCCGGATTTTAAGTTAACCCGGCTTTCAAAAATAGTCGCAATCTGCTCTTCAAGTTGGTGTTTTGTGAATATCGGTTTGGGTCCCTTATAGAGTTTAACGATTTTTGTATGTTTGGGGGATATTATGCGTAAAAAGTCTTTAACTTCCCGGTATATTTCAGTATTGTCTATAAGGATTTCACTTACATCGGGTGTAAAATAATCACGTATAGATCTCACGGAAAGATTTCTTTCCTTGTACAGTAATGAAGGTGCTTTTTTCTTAATCGCCTCATTTTTGATGTTTTTCCATAACCGCAGGAGATAACGCAAATCTTTAGAAATAAGGGCCTTGGTGCAGTTTTTCCCGACGGTTCTGACGATGATTCCGAATCCTTCAGGCAGTTTCAGATTTTTTATAATGCCTTTTAGACGATTACGTTTATCTTCATCCTCTATTTTGCGCGAAATTCCCCTGTTCGTACTTCCGGGCATGAGAACAATGTGTCTACCCGGCAGCGATATATAAGTTGACAGCATAGCCCCCTTTTTCAAAAACGGGTCTTTTGTAATCTGTACAATGAGTTCTTGTCCGCGTTTGATGATTTTATGTATGGAACGCTCTCCAGAATGGTTGTCATGAAAATAGTCACTATGAATTTCATGTTTCTGAAGAAAACCATGCCGCTCTGTTCCGTAATCTACAAAGACGGCCTGAAGGCTAGGTTCGACACGTTGAACGATACCCTTATATATGTTTCCGTTAGTAATTTCTCTTGTTGTGCTTTCGATATGGAATTCCGTCAGGTGACTGTCTATTACTTTCGCAATTCTGCATTCCTCAGGATCTACTCCATTGATAAGAATTTTACTGCTCATAATTACGTTTATCCTTTTAAAAATAACATCTTAGTCTTATGAAAACAGCGATGCCTCAGAAGAAATCATCAAAACTCTCAAACAATTACACAATTTTAAATTTGATTGCCTCTGAGGTGTCTTCATATTAGTTTGTTTAAGTAGAATGATAATTCGAAATAAATAATCTGTTTTTTTTATATATTTGCTTTTTACTTGAATATGAAATTGTTATGTGCAAGTCAAATGATTTCTAATTAGTGTCTGAATGAAAAGTGCTAGATTTCTTCACAAGTTCCCCTTTTCAAAAGGTAGATTTTTAGGATTTTTATTCAAGCACTAATTATAATGTTATAAAGAACACAGGGATTGTCCTATTGAGACCTTTGCAAAACGCCCCCTTTTGCTCAAATAGCGCTGTCGCTTCACTAAAGTGCCTGCGTTAGGCTCAAATTTTAATCCTCAAAATACTCTATGTATTCCTGCGGTTAAAATTTTCGCCTGCCTTGAAATTGAATCCCGCTACAGCGGGAAGCATTTTTCAAAGGTCTCCTATTATAAGACTATCATTATTAACATTCTTGCTATTTGGATTATATTATGGCATGAAAAGTCACAATATGGTTAAGATTATTTCGCTTGGAGGTTAGAATATAGATAATGGATGAAAAATACAACCCACACGCCATTGAATTAAAATGGCAATCCTTTTGGAAAGAATCAAAATTATTTAAGGTGGATGAGGATCCAGATAAGGAAAAATATTATCTTCTTGAGATGTTCCCCTATCCATCGGGCAATATACATATAGGACATGTGCGAAATTATTCAATAGGCGATGTGATTGCACGTTATAAACGAATGCGTGGTTTTAATGTACTTCATCCCATGGGGTGGGACGCATTCGGCATGCCGGCGGAAAATGCAGCCATTGCAAACAAAAGCCATCCGTCAAAATGGACCTATAAAAACATTGATACCATGAGGTCGCAGTTAAAAAGACTTGGGTTTTCTTATGATTGGGACCGTGAACTTGCTACGTGTAGCCCTGAATATTATAGATGGGAACAGTGGCTTTTTTTAAAGATGTACGAAAAGGGGATGGTTTACAGAAAGGAATCCTTTGTGAATTGGTGTGAATCATGCCGGACGGTTCTTGCACACGAACAGGTGGAAGGTGGAATGTGTTGGAGGTGTGGAAAACGAGTTCGTCAACAAAAACGCTGGCAGTGGTTTTTCCGTATAACAGACTATGCTGAAGATCTACTTGAATATTGTGATAAACTTCCCGGCTGGCCTGATAAAGTTATCACTATGCAGAAAAATTGGATCGGCAAAAGCTTCGGAGCGGAGATTAAGTTTCCTATTGAAAATATTGATGAAGAGATACCTGTTTTTACAACCAGGCAGGATACGGTTTTTGGGGCTACTTTCATGTGCCTCGCCCCTGAACACCCGCTTGTTCTCGAACTTTCAAAAGGTACCCCACAAGAATCGAGTGTTTGTGAATTTGTCGAACGTATGTCCATGCAGGACAGATCGAGCCGGGCTGTTGAAAATTATGAAAAGGAGGGTGTCTTTATAGGCGTCTATTGCATTAACCCTTTGAGCGGAAGGCGTATGCCAATCTATACTGCTAACTTTGCTCTCATGGAATATGGTACCGGTGCGGTTATGGCTGTGCCGGCACATGATCAACGCGATCTCGATTTTGCAAGGAAGTATGATCTTGATGTAGTGGTTGTTGTACAGCCCTATAATGAAGACCTAGACTCAACTACAATGACTGAAGCATATACAGGTGAAGGTGTTATGGTAAATTCCGGGCATTTTAACGGTATGAACAATAAAAAGACACTTGATGAAATAGCTGTATATTTTGAAAAGAAAGATATTGGAAGGAAAACGGTGAGTTTCAGGTTAAGAGACTGGGGCATTTCAAGACAACGATATTGGGGTGCACCGATCCCTATGATTCATTGCGAAAAGTGCGGTATAGTTACTGTTCCGGAGAATGATCTTCCCGTAGTACTTCCCGAAGATGCAGATATGCTTGAAGGAGGAAAATCACCACTTCCGACTCTTGATGATTTTCTAAAGGTAAAGTGCCCGGTTTGCGGTAACCTTAAAGCAAGAAGAGAAACCGATACGATGGACACATTTGTTGAATCTTCCTGGTATTTTGAGCGATACTGCAGTCCAAAATGCGACAGTGGCATGTTCGATAAAAAGAAAGTAAACTACTGGATGCCGGTTGATCAGTATATCGGTGGTGTCGAGCATGCGATTTTGCATCTTCTTTATTCAAGGTATTATACACGAGTCTTGAATAGTTTTGATTTTGTTAAATACAAGGAACCGTTTACACGGCTTTTAACACAAGGGATGGTTTGTAAAGAGACCGTTTCATGTCCCGAGCATGGTTTTCTTCTTCCCGAAGAGGTAAAAGAGAACAACTCAAATTGTTTATGTAAAAAATGCGGCAAGGAGATTATAGTGGGACGTGTTGAAAAAATGTCCAAATCAAAAAAGAATGTGATAGATCCGAATATTCTACTTGAAAAGTATGGTGCTGATACTACGAGACTCTTCTGCCTATTTGCAACTCCACCTGAAAGGGATCTGGAATGGAGTGAGCAGGGAGTTGAGGGTAGCTATCGCTTTCTGAATCGTGTATGGCGCCTTGCTAAAGACCGGATGAATCTGATAAAAGATGAGAAGACTTTTGAAGGTAGTCCTGAGCAACTTAACGGCAAGGTTAAAGATTTATACAAAAAGACACATCAGACAATAAAAAAGGTTACAAACGATATTGAAGAAAGGTTTCATTTTAATACCGCCATCAGCGCGATTATGGAACTTGTTAACGCCATGCACGGAATAGATAACGAAGAAAACAGCCCAAACAGAGACAGTGTGATAAGATTTTCCATGGAATCTGTTGTACTACTCTTGTCGCCGCTTGTTCCTCATTTTGCCGAAGAGATCTGGAAGGGTCTTGGATATAAATCCAGCGTCCTTTTGGCATCATGGCCAACATACAGGAAAGATGCTTTTTTAAAAGATGATTTATTGATTGTTATTCAGGTAAACGGTAAACTAAGGAGCAAGTTTAATATTAATACTGATGCAGATGATAATACAATAAAAGAGATGGCCCTTTCAGATGAGCGTGTTAAAAAATTTATTAAAAATAAGCCCATAAAAAAAGTTATCGTTGTAAAGAAAAAATTGGTTAATATTGTAGTTTAACGTTTCGGGATCTCTATAAATTAATGAAAAAATTGATTATTAATAGATATCATATTTGGTTAATTCTTCTTTTGTGGATCTTTTGCTCAAATTGCGGTTACAGATTTACAGGAAGTGGATCTTTTCCGGCTGGTGTGAAGACTTTTTTTATAACAATTCTAAAAAATCATACTTCTGAAACCGGTGTGGAAAATGTATTCACAAATGATATTGTCTATGAATTTACAAGAAACCGCAAAGGTGCTTTAGCCGCCATGGACAAGGCAGACGCTATTCTTCACGGAGTTATTGAATCAATGAGTATTGAAACAATCTCCCGCAAAGGAATAAATACATCCTTTGAAAGACGAGTTGCCGTTGCTGTTTCTTTGAATTTAAAAGACCGAGAAGGCAAGGTAATATGGTCTGCGGAAAGTATTTCAGCAAAAGAAGCTTATGATGTTGCATCTGATAAGATTGCGACTGAAAAAAACAGACGAGATGCAATATCAGCCCTTTCAAAAAGGGTTGCAGAAAAGATTTATAATAGTTTAACGGACAATTTTTAATAAATATTTACCAAAAAGACCGCAAGGGCAAAAGGGGGCGTTTTGCAAAGGTCTCAAGAGGAGAGATGCCTTAGGTGGCGGTGGTATTTACAAGTTTGGAGAGACGGGATATTTTTCTGGCGGCGGTATTTTTATGAATCACTCCCTTTTTAGCCGCATTGTCAATTGTGGACTTTGCAATATTGAGTTTGTTCAAAGCCGCTTCATTTGAATTTTCTATTACGGCATCACGTACTTCTTTGATAACATTTTTAATCCTGGTTTTTGAAGACCTGTTTCGCTTACGCCTAACTTCATTCTGCCGTGCGCGTTTTAACGCAGATTTAATATTGGCCAAAGTAATAGACTCCTTTCCTTTGATTATCACAGAAGGTCCAAATACAGAATCGAAAACCATATGTCAAGTAAATTTAATTAATAAAATTAGAAACAGGAAAACCTATTCTGTAATATTTTAGCTGTTTGAAAATAAGGTCTCGTATAAACTGGTTTCAAAGGGCTAAAATGTTACCCTATTCTAATATAATAGAAGAATGTGTTTTCAGTGTAAAATAGATGCAAATATTGGATGAAAATACACGTGTGACAAAAGCTGCAGGGGTTGTTGGTTCAGCAACTTTGCTTAGCCGCATTTTTGGTTTTATTAGGGATGTTGTAATTGCATGGTTCTTTGGCGCAGGACTCAGTTCAGATGCATTCTTTGTGGCTTTCAGGATACCCAATCTTTTAAGAAGGCTCTTTGCGGAAGGATCTCTCAGTATCTCCTTTATTCCCGTATTTACTGAATACTTAACAAATGAAGGCAAAGAAGAAGCTTTCGAACTGGGAAAATCTGCAATTAGATTTTTGTCTATCCTGCTCACTATTCTTGCTATATCAGGTATTCTCCTATCTCCAGTCATTATTCGAGTAATAGCCCCCGGATTTGCCGATTCGCCTGAAAAATTTTCACTGACAGTAACCCTGACCCGAATCATGTTTCCTTATATTTTCTTTATATGCCTTGTTGCCCTTTGTATGGGTATCCTCAATGTATTGGGTCATTTTGCCGCTCCGGCTCTTGCTCCCGTATTTTTGAATATAGCAATGATAAGTTCAATGCTTTTTATCTCACCTTATCTCAATAAACCGGTTGTTGGACTTGCCATTGGTGTGCTGATAGGAGGTGTGCTGCAGCTCATACTCCAGGTACCTTTTTTAATAAAGAAAGGATTTTTTTTCTGGGAAAAAGCAAAGGTTTATCATTCCGGATTAAAAAGAATAGGTACACTAATGCTCCCGGCGGTATTCGGGTCTGCTGTTTACCAGATAAATATACTGGTTGGAACTCTACTTGCTTCTTTGCTGCCGGAAGGCAGTATTTCATATCTTTATTATGCCGACAGACTTGTTCAGTTTCCTTTAGGCATATTTGCCATTGCCACTGCAACCGCCGTCCTCCCGAGTCTTTCAAGACAGGCCGCGGCAAATGATTTTATAGCCGTAAAAGATACTTTTGCCCATGCAATAAAATTGGTTTTATTTATTACAATTCCTTCAATGGTTGGTCTTATCGTTTTGAGGGAACCCATCGTTGCACTGTTGTTTAAAAGAGGGGCCTTTGATGCTGAAACCACACGATTGACTGCATATGCACTTTTATATTATAGTATAGGTCTCTGGGCGTTTTCAGGTGTACGGATCGTTGTTTCTACATTTTATGCTTTGCAAGACACAAAAACGCCTGTTAAAATAGCTATTGTATCTATTTTTGCCAATATTGTCATGGGAGTAATACTTATGGGCCCTATGGGCCACGGTGGTCTTGCATTGTCCTTATCTCTTGCTTCAATGTTGAACCTAACACTTCTTGTACGGGCCTTGAAATTAAAGCTTGGCTCGATGGAATGGGGAAGTATAACGAAATCTGCCGGTAGAACCATTATATGCTCTGTGATTATGGGTGCTGTTGTATGGGTCGTTACCCTTTTTCTTCTTTCATCAAAAGACATAACCATATACGGCCTTTTTTTTGGCCTCATGGGGAGTATCATTACCGGTATTGTTCTTTACGGCGGTTTTTCTTTTTTAATAAAAAGTCCGGAGTTTTATGAGGTTTTAGCAGTAACAAAAAAGAGTATAAGAATAAAATGAGCCTGAAAAAAAAAATTTTGCTATTTTTGGCAATACTTGTGTTGTTTAACCTCATTTTGGTTGTTATATTTAGTGACAATGGGCTTGTTGATCTTATCCTGCTAAAAAAAGAAAAGGAAAGATCGGCAGAAAAAAATAGAGAGGTTATTCGAGAAAATCTTTCTTTATACCGCGAAATAGAGCGCTTAAAGCATGATCCTGAGTTTATTGAGAGTGTAGCAAGAAAAGAATTGGGTGTAGTGGGAAAAGATGAGGTGATATTAAAACCGCGAAGTTCATCAACTCCTTAACTCAACTA
>CAZQOH010000038.1:0-12892 GCA_964594355.1 uncultured Desulfobacterales bacterium | reverse complement strand
AATAAATTTAATAAGCAGTCCCACTGTCCGGGGGGCGCCTATCTTGCCAAGAGCGCCTGCTGCTTGTCTGCGGATATCAGCATTTCTATCTTTTAAAAGTTGAATAAGTGCTTCCACAGCCCGCGGGCCACCTATCTTGCCAAGAGCACCTGCTGCTATTATTCGAACAATAGCATCTTGTTCTTCTTCTTGATCTTCAGGTTCCAATTCCAATTCAAGGTCTTCAAAGCTCAGATCAAGATCCAACTCTTCTTCAGTCTGTCCATTGGGCTTTTTAAGCTTAATAAGCTTAATGAGCGGTTCTACAGCCCGTGGATCACCTGTCTTGCCAAGAGCACCTGCTGCTTGTTTTTGGACATCAGCATCTTTATTCTTTAAAAGTTGAATAAGCGTTTCCACTGTCGGAGCGCCTTTAACCTCTTCCATTAATGTTTTTCTTCTCTTGCGACTTTCAATAGCAGTTTCTTTTTCGTCAACTTTTTTGCTAACAGGTTTTGGTTTTAACTTTTGTTTTTGGGATAAAATTTCTTTTTCGATTTTTTCTCTAATTGATAGCATATTTTTAATTGAGGTTTTGATTGATAACATATTTTTAATTAAGGTTTTATTGGTTGCTATTTTGCTTTCTATTTCTTTTAAAGCCTTTTCAGTAAGCAATATTTTTTTATCAATTTTGTTTTGCTCATATTCTACTTTTTTCTGTAGGCTTTTGTCTTCTTGCTTAAGCTGTTTTTGCGCAGTGAAAATATTTTCCAAACCGTTTTCAGCTTTGCTTAATTCTGCTTTAAGTCCATTAATTATTATTCGCGTATCATCTTCTTGCCTTTTTAAATCTGATAGCTTCTCTTCAAAATTATTGTGATCTTTTTCTCGTAAAGCATTAGACTCTTTGAGTTTACTTTTGCATTTAATAAGTACTTTCTCAAGTTTTTGCCGGTCTTCATTATATTTATTAATAGCGTTCTCTTCTCTAACTATTTTTTTCTCGAGATCCTCAATGAAAAATGACGGATTTTTTTCACAATCGACTATCGCTTTGTTCGCAAACAGTTCCAGAGTTTCTTGATCTTCGTATCCCGCGCTCAATATTGATATAACGATACGAATATCATTGGGATCTGTTCCCGTCCATATCAAGGCCTTAACCACATTTTTTGCAACTGCTTCATAACCCTTTTTCTTTTGCAACTCGTGCAACTCGTTAACCCATGCCATATCATTAACTGAACCTTTAAATGAATATGGTAAAAAATTGAAAAGATTAGAAATTAATGTTGATTTAGCTTGTAGCCAAGCCTCGCAAAGGAAATTTCGTATTGTCGGACTCGTTTTCGATTTTTTATTTATCCTAAGTTGTACCTCGGGTAATGAAAAACTGCGACTGGTGATCTTGCAATCGGCAAATATATTTTTCAATAGCTCCTGATCATTTTTCAACAACTTGACAAATTGATCCGCAGAAAGCTCTTTAATAAACTTGTTATATAATTCAGGATTTAAAAAGTGAAAAGCAACCCTATCTTCTTCACCCATTTCCTTTATTCCCCCGACATTATCCATTTTCAATCGTTAACCCGCAGCTAATATAATAAACACAAAGCCCCACCTCTGTTTGAAAAATGGGGCCATGTGGTTCATTCCATAGTTTCCTCTATTCTAAAATGTGCAGATGTCTTGCCTTAAGTTACATCAGAGGGAAAATTGAGTCAACAAATGATAACGGAACCAAATCACGCAAATTTTGGGGCACTAATTCTTAATTAATCAAGGCGGCAATCATCACATTGATCAGGGCATATGAAATCCAGTCAAGGTACAATATATTGGTTTTTGAATTTTTACCCTGTGGTGGTTTTCACCCTTTGAAACCTTCGATTTTCAAAATACTGACTTATTGTCAACAGGCACCTCATAAACAGACGCAATTTCGTCAAAACCTTTAACCTGAATGGATCCAAGTGGCTTGGTAGTTATATGATCTTTAACAAGATCATTCGTCCGTTTTGAAATTAAAATTCCTCCAACAGGCGCACTTGATTCGAGTCTTTGGGCCAAATTAACATCTGCTCCCAGTACAGTATAAGATAGTCTTCTTTGAGATCCCATGTTGCCGACAACGACAGTTCCTGTATTAATACCTATACGGATTTTTATAGGCATATCTCCTTTCTCTTCCCATTTTGTTTTAATTTCCCTAACTTTCTTCTGCATTTCTATTGCTGCCCGGACACAACGCAAAGCATGGTCAGGTTGTGGTTCTGGATCACCAAAAAAAACCATCAAGCCGTCCCCCATATATTTATCCACCGTCCCTTCATACTTAAACACAATTTCTGTCATTGCTTCAAAATATTCATTCAACAATCTCTGGATGTGATCAGGGGACATTGTTGCAGAGTAGCTGGTAAAATTCTTTATGTCGCTAAACAAAATCGTCAACTCTTTCTTTTCTCCTCTGGTGGCAATCATCTGTGGAGTTGCCATGAGTTTTTTTACGATCAATGGCGGGAAATAGGCTTCAAAGGTTCTTCTAAGAAATGCTTTTTCTTTCTCCTCAACAATAAAACGATATGACAAAATGGAAATCAACGCAAAGGTAACCATAAGAAGCGGACGAACGATATGTAAGATCAAGTGGCTATACAAAAAGAAAAGTGCCGCAACACCAACATAACCAATCCCAACCCCAATTGTGCTTAGCGAAAATGGAACAGATGATAGACATAAAGATAGACCTAGGATGGTAAATATGAGAAGCAACTCAATAATCAACATTTCAAGAGCTGATAATTCCCGTAAAAACGATTCGGTCAAGATCGTGTGAACCACATTTGCATGTAACCCACTTAATGGGAAGTTGTTGTCCGTTGGCACTGGCCCGACATCCGATGATCCTGTGGTTACTTCAGATAACACAATGATTTTGCCCGATAGTTCTTCCTGCCACATTTCCAATTCAACACGTTCCTCTGAGGCACGTAGCACATCAACAAAATTATAATGTTTCATCCTTTCCCACGGCCCGATAAAATTGATTATCATGTTTCCATAGCGGTCAATGGGTATAACAATATCATGGACTGGTGATTTCCCAGGTTGTTGGGCATCTTTTAATGTAATAGATTTTCCTGGTTTGATGATAATGTTTTCAGGAGAAACGCTAAGATAGTCACATATTATCCGGAAAGGGAAACTCGGATAGAAGGCGTCCTCATATCGAACAAGAAGGGGTGCTCGCCGAAAGACACCATCTTGATCAAAATTAAGGCTCAAGTAGCCTAATCCTTTTGACACAGAAGCAAGATCAAAAAAGGTTATCAGTGGATTGGTTCCAACATAGAAATTTTTAGGGTCTCCGTTAACAACCACCTGCCATCTTGTCTTATAAAGATATTTATTATCTTTGGTTCTATTGGCATCCTTATCTTTGAAATGTCCTTCCTTCAGCAATTCAAACGCAAGCCCAAAGTAAACATTACCAGCATCTGAAACGGCATCTATTAATTTTTTGTCTTCTACGGGATTTGAAGGAGCAGCGAAAATCCAGTCATACAATTGGGCTGAGACATTCATAGCCGACAGATTGCGGACTACTTGGGCGTAGTGGGAGCGATTTAGATAAAAATTGTTAAGTTCTTTAATGCTGGTGTTGTTGAGGTCCACATGGACAATGGTTTCATCATAAAAAGGCCGGATTTTTTTTGAGTTTGACTGGAAAACAAAGAGTCGGTCAATGATTCGGGCATTCCAAGTCTCAAATACATTGGGCAATAACCATAAGCAAATGTGAGCTGCAATGAAAGAACCCAAGATCAGAATGATGGGAAAGCAAAGGTTCCGTTTTTCACTTGTGTTCAATTGTGAATGTCCTGCTGTAAAAGTCGGTAGCGGAAATCTCAACCGCTATATTTGAAATATCGTAAACAGGGGCTTTCTTGGCCTTGTTTATCCCACGGACGCTCCCCCCAATCGATATGGGGCGCTCAGCTACGGACGCAAATCTTCTATGCTGCTTAATTAATTGGTGGATTTCAGTGATGATTTTAGTTGTAAGTTCTGATTTTTCCATTAAATCTGAAGACTCATAATTAACTATGAGGTCCTCCAATTTGGTTAATCGCACGGCTGAAAACAGTAGATAAAAAGTTTCACGACCGACATTTTCATCCAATGTAAACCATTGGTTGCCCTGGGGTATGTAATATTTTTTCAAGATTTTGTAACCATTGTCAAACTGTCGAGAATTATATGGAAATAATAGGTATAGTTCGCCTTTGGCACCATGATATATCAAATAGACAAAACATTTTGTTTTTAATTCCACCAACATTTTGAACTGATCGCCAGTTTTCAAAGTTGTGTCACGTGTTATGCTAACAAACTCATGATTACTTTGGGTCCCCACACGAGCACCGAATGCCCAATGGAAACGCAAGTTCTCTCCTTCGGTTTGTCCAAGGTGCGTTGCAAACACAGCATTCGGAATTTCAGTAAATGTAAATCCAAATGCAACAAATATGCAAATCAACAAAGCCTTGCTAAAAGTTTTCATTTTGTGGACTCCTAAAAATGCAAACAGGTTTGGTGGTTGCTGGGCTTGAATATATTAGGATAGAATATTTCTAAGTATTTATCAAGGTTCTCCCATTAATATCATAGAAGATAACGTTGTCGAATCAATCAAATTTTGGAACTCTTTTTCCACCATAAAAGGCGGTAGTTATTAATTCTCTGAGGTTACAGAGTCATATCGCAGCATGAAATCAACAGGCGTTGAAAAGAAAAGATATAATTATTCGTTATAACTAACCGTGTTTAAGCTCCTTTATGGATTTAGGATTTTTCCCATTTGCACAAGGTCTTTATCCTGCCCGACTGCAATGACGGTATCACCGTCCTCGAAGCGGTACGAGGCTTTAGGGTTAAAGCGCATGGCGCCGTCCGCTTTTCGAATAGATATGATGATCAGATTAAGATCTTGCCGGAGTCCTGATTCTTGTAAGGGGACATTGACAAGTCTGGAAGAAGCGCTGACGGGAAATTCTTCGACATGAATATTCGTGCTTTCGTCCGCAAAGGCTAGCTCCAAAAAATGGATTACAGTTGGACGGAGTATTGCATGGGCCATTCTTCTGGCTCCCAGGGCGTAAGGTGAAACAACTTTATCAGCACCGGCAGTGTATAGGGTTTTTTCTGTTACATTCTGGTTTGCTCTTGCCATTACAAAGAGTTCAGGGTTGAGCCCCTTGGCAATAAGAACCATAAAAACATTATCTGCATCGGAACCTAAAACAGATATAACCCCTCTGGCGTTTTTAATCCCTGCTTTTATCAGAATGGCCTCATCAGCGGCCTCGCCTACGAGATACAGAATACCATCTTCATCCATAACGGGAACTCGCTTTGTGCTCTTCTCAATGACGATAACATTTAAATACTTCTGGATAAGATAGCCGCATAGAGCTCGCCCCATCCTTCCGTATCCACAGACAATAAAATGGTCTTTCAGCTGTTTGATTTGTTTGTCCAAAATACGCCTCCCCAGGACATGTCGGATACGTCCTTCCACTAGAAACTGGACTGCGTTTCCAACGACGTAAAGGAAAAATCCGACACCCATAAAAATGAGTAAAACCGTAAATATCCGGCCTGCCGTACTTATTTTATGCACTTCTCCGTACCCTACTGTCGCGAGGGTAATGACCGTCATGTACAAAGCGTCCATAAACGGCCATCCTTCGATCACCATATACCCTGCAGCACCAAGAGCAAGCAGGCTAAAAAATAGAACAACGCTTATGATTAGTATTTTTGTACGATCCACGTGAATATTTACCGTTAGATTAGCTTATAATTAGAAAAAGTATAGAGAGATGAAGTTTGTGTGTCAACAGACACTATCAGATTAATAACATTGAAGATTACTTAAGGCAATCGCAAATATTTTGGGCTTGGTTTTTTGATGGGTGTAAGGCAGGAATCATGAATTTGGTTTCAGAGGCCAAAGCGCAAGATGTGGGATTTTCCGACCTGAGTGCCGGACCAACATTGCATAGATCTCAGCTTTAACTGAAACATAAACCCTCTTTAACTTTTGTCCAAAATCTCCCTGATTTTTTGTGAAAGATCTTTTAGATTGAATGGCTTCTGGATAAAACCGTTACAGCCTCGTTCAAGTATCTCGGTGGCCTGACCATCAATACTGTATCCACTGGAAAGAAGGGCTTTCACTTTGGGGTTAATTTCCTTCATCTTGTCATAAGCTTCGCCTCCGCCAATTCCGGGCATAATCATATCTAAAATGACTAAATCAATCTTATCTACATTTTCCTTGTAAACTTCCATTACCTCTTTACCACTTTTAGCTATCAACACCTTATAGCCGACTTTTTTGAGCATCTCAGCACCAACATTAAGGACCATCTCTTCATCATCAACCAGTAAAATTGTACCACCGCCTTCCATTATTTGGTCATAAGTATCATTTATTTTTGGAATTGTTTTATTTGAGGCGAGCAAATAAATGTAAAAGGAAGCCCCAAGTCCTTTTTTAGACTCAACATCAATATATCCGCCGTGTCCCTTAATAATTCCATAGGTCGATGCCAATCCTAATCCAGTCCCTCTGCCCATCTCCTTGGTGGTAAAAAACGGGTTGAAAATCTGCTGCATGGTTTTCTCATCCATTCCCATACCGTTATCCGTCACCTTCAGCATGACATAGTTACCGGGTTTGACATCATAAGGCTTGTCTTTCATTTTGTTGTGGGTGCCATTTGCTGTTGTTAGAACAAGGTCTCCACCACCGGGCATGGCATCAGCAGCATTGACATAGAGATTCATGAGAACTTGATGGATCTGGGTTTCGTCTACCTCTATGGGATGAAGGTCTTCAGCAAAGTTTTTGTGAATGGTAATCTCTTTTCTGGTTCGACCAAACGTTTCGGAACTCTCTTTTACGATTTGGTTTAACATTATCGGCTTAACCTCATATTTGCCTTTTCTGGCATATCCCAAGAGTTGATTGGTCAGTTTAGAACCACTCTCGATCATTTTTTCAATTTTTTTCAATTTATCGTAATGAGAATGCGAAGGTTTTGTGTCCAGCATCATCAGCGAAATATTTCCAAGCATACCCATCATCAGATTATTGAAGTCATGAGCAATTCCACCGGCCAAGGTGCCGATGGCTTCCATCCTCTGGGCATGTTGAAGCTGAGCTTCCAGCTTTCTCCTTTCTGAAATATCACGCAGGATTACTAACGTGCCAACAGGCTTCCCCTCATGATCATTATAACGGGAAGCGCTAATACTGACATCTAATAAGTGACCATCTTTGGTATAGCGCTTTGTCTCAAAGCCTTGGCAAGGCTTTCCATTTTCTACAACCTCCTTGATAATGGCCAAGGTAGCTTCGAATTCAGATTCAGGAAGAAATGGAATTTTATCCCCTTTCAATTCTTTAAAAGTCCAACCAAAGAGTTGAGTAAAGGCAGGACTAACATAGTGGGCTCTGCCTTCCAAATCATAGAGAACAATGGCATCAGCAGATGAATGCAGAAGGGAACGATACACTTCTTCTGCCTCTCTTGATTCATCATAGAGCTTCCTATATTTTACCTTGCTATCCCGCAACGCCTCTTCAACTCGTTTGCGATCTTTTACCTCCTGTTTAAGCAGTTTGTTGGCATTGACAAGTTCAGCAGTACGTTCAGCCACTTTCTGTTCCAAGGCATCACGAGCTTCCTTTAATGCTTCCTGAGCGATCACCCTATCATTGATGTCAAATTGAGTTCCTGTATGCCGCAACGGTTTGCCATCAGTATCACGCTCAACAACTTTACCTCTGGCCAGAACCCATCTCCATTCACCTGATTTCGTCTTCAGGCGATGCTCGCATTCATAAAAAGAAGTAAAACCCTCAAGGTTTGCGCTTACTTTCTGCATCACCTTCGGCATGTCCTCTGGATGAACAAGTTCCTCCCAAGCGCTAACGTTCGGTTTTATTTCCTCAGGAAAGTATCCAAGCATCTCTGCCCAACGATGGCTGTATTCCACTTTACCTGTGTCTACACTCCAATCCCACATTGCCAGATTCGCTCCATCTACAGCCAATTCAAGACATTCCTGGCTTTTCCGAAGTGCATGTTCAAGCGACCTTCGTTCAATGGACTCTTTCTCTAATTCCTTAACCTTTTGTTCTAATTCTTCATAGTTTGGTTTTTGATCCATAACGCCTCACTTATTTGAGGGATTTTCTCAAACAAAAACGGATTTATTTAATAAATATCGGCAATATTTATTAAAAGCTTAATAATCTTATCGAAAATATTATCATTTAGAAAAAAAAGGGGGGCTCTAATCTTGTTGGGTGAGGGCCATTGATGCCTTGCCAGAAATTAATATTTCAAGTGATTCCAACAAGATGTGATAGGATTAATTAGGATTAATATGGTTGCATCCCAGTTGGAACACCTTTGGGAAGCCCTGATTATCTCTCTCACACTTTATATTGTGGCTGCAATCGATGCCTGAAAATGCAAGATTTCTTGCCTTTATTGATAGGCACTATCAGACTAATAACATTGAAGATTACTTAAGGCAATCGCAAATATTTTGGGCTTCTTTTTTTGGAAGATGGAAGGCAGTAATCATGAATTTAGGTTATAGAGGCCAGACCGCAAGATATGGTATTAGTACTGCAGTTTCTACCTCAGCAAAAAGAAAATATTTGGCTGAGACAGGGAATCCACATCTATAAAATTATAAAAATATGGCTCAATGTGTATCCTATTTCCCCTTTCCCCCGTCTATAAGTTTACAAAGGGAGGAAAGTGAAATGATCACAAACGGAAAGTATGTACAGGCAAGTAAACAGTTCGGAATTGTTGATAGGATTCTGGCGGGTGTTTGTCACAAATGTGAGATATGTCCCTTCGCGGACAAGCGACCGGATTCTGTTTTTGGCAGGCTCATGCGTTGGCATCGCACATGGTGTCCCGCTTGGGCTGCCCATACAAGAATATACGGACGGAAACCTCTTTCCTGATTACATGAAACGACACCGGATTGAATCCACCATTGGATATTTAATAAATCGTTTTAGAAGAACTTTTTCTTGAGACTCTTTAGGCTAATCTTTTCCGGGGCGTTGACAAACAGTTCATTGGCCTTCTTCAGTCGTTCGGCTAGGTTGAACGCCACAGCGCGGGAGAGAATGAACCCGAAGGTAGCCTTTTCAATGCCATGCAGATTATTCAACATGTCGATATCGGTAGCAATGCACATAGTGGCTTTTTTCGCGGTAATATTGGCCGAACGTGGAGCTCCATCAATTAACCCCATTTCACCGAACATCTCGCCCCGCTTGTTCATAGTGGCCAACTTGTTGCCTTTTTTTTCGACCTGGACTTCACCCTGCAACAGAAAATAGATCCAGTTGTCGCTAAGGCCTTCATAGCAGACGATCTCGCCCTTATCGTACTTTCTAATTTTGCTCATCTTAAGGAAAAGCCGCAGATAGTCATCCGAAAACTCGCTCAACGCGGGTATCTTTTTGACGTCCCTGAGCAGTTTGTCGCCCTCCTTGATGTAATCGGTCTCGATCATAATATCACCTCACTTTCCCCCACGAATCGGGTCTGATGATTGAGTTGCGGTAGTCGCCAGTTACCGTAATGTGACTATACACAACCTGTAGAGATGTCAAGAACTACCGCCATAGAAGATTCCTTGCCTGTATTGATAGGCAACATCATACTAATAACATTGCAGATTGGGTTTGTAAATCTTGAATTGTGGAGGTCGTAAAATCATTTTTTCCAAGTGACATCTGAATTAATGATCGAATGCGGATGTTATTTTTCCTGATCATTTGGTGGAATCCAGAATTTCTTTGAAATTGTTATTTTTCCAGCTAATTTCACAAATTCGTGGTGACACCCCACACAGTAATAATTTTTCGTCCACGGGATTAAATACATCCACCATTTTCGCGGAACCTCTTGGGCTGTTATATTACCGCTTTTAGGACATTTTACTTTTTTACTCTTCATCTTTTATTCAAAAAAATTAATCATAAAAGTTTATGATTAATTAAGGTATTATGATGAAACCTTACTGTCAAATGGAACATTATTGCACGTTATCAAAGAGTTATTAAGGAAGGCGTGGAATCTTATTATATCTTGTTGTTTCTAAGCAATAATTTCGATGATATTTCTATATCTTGTGGTGTGAATTTTTATGTGAATTTTCAGGATTGCTTGCCTGTACCGATTTGTACTATCAGACTAATAACATTGAAGATTGCTTAAGGCAATCGCAAATATTTTGGGCTTGGTTTTTTGATGGGTGTAAGGCAGTAATCATGCATCGGGTCAATATGAAAGCAGTACCAGTAATCAGGCACTTACGGTTTTTTTCTTCTTTACTCTCTTTCGCAACTCCCTAAGACACTTCTTATCTTCCCTGACAACAGCACATAGCTTTTGGCTATAAAATTCTTTACAGTTATCATGATTATACAATGGACACTCTGGATATTTCTCTGACATAGATTTACGCCATTTCTGATTTATTTTGCTATAAATGCAATCTTTATTATACTATGCCTGTACCGACAGGCACTATCAGACTAATACCATAGATGATTACGTTAGGGAATCGTGAATTTTGGGGGGTTCATTTTTTGCAGGGTGTAAGGCAGGTATCTTGCATTTTGGGCCAGATGTTCGTACAGTATTTACAATATGTGCCGAAAAATAAGTAAGTGTATTTGTATGCCCAAATCGAGTGTATTTAATTATTCAAATAAAATGCCGGTGTAATTATGCGTGAATCGAGATACCTGAAGGATGATCCCAAGAATATTCAGAGGCTGATGACTATTCCCGTGTTCAAGGATTTTGAAGTCACAAGTCTTGGAGAACTACTCAAAATAAGCAAAATCAGGGAATATGAAGACGGGGAACAGATTATAAAAGAGGGCCAGCATGATCCGTGGCTTTACTTCCTCCATACGGGCAGGGTAAAAATCGTCAAACACGGGGAGGTTCTGGACGACCTGAGACGCTGTGGTGATGTATTCGGAGAGATGGGGATGATCGGAGGCTTTGAAAGATCTGCATCTGCATTTGCCGTAGGTGATACGACTTGCCTGGCAACCGACGCCTCAAAAATTGAGGATATTACAGGTAAAAACAGACTTGCCTTCAATTATGTCCTTTACTGGATATTCGCTGAGATTCTTACTGAGCGGCTGAAATCTACGACAGATGAATTGGTTAAATTAAAAAAAGAGCTTGCTAAACTGAAAAGCGGGGAAAATGTGCCTGCAGCCTGACAAACCCTTTTATAGAAGTCGTCCTTAAGCTAATAACAGATTCAGAACCCCAATCATGCAAATTCTGGGGCGTAATATTTTCACCCTTCAAGGCAGTAATCGTGATTTTAGGTTCCAGAAGCCGGACCGCAATATATTGATTTTTACGGCCTCGTATCAGAAATCCTAAGAAAACATGATTGCTGAACGATAATTGTTTGATAAACATCCACAACTTTTTGTGCTTCCCGTAACCAAGCTAACAGAAGGGACTTCATGATAATTCCCACATTCGCATTTACACAACCACACTATCCTTCCATGGTGCCTTTTATCTGTGGCTTTTATTGCTGTTAGCTTTCCGAATTTTTTGTTTGTTAAATCATTTTTCCTCACACGGGCAGCACCTTCCCTTGCAAGGCATCCGCAGCTTCTCGTTGGATTTGTTTTTTTCCGCAAGGACGTTCCCAATATAATTTTTGTTTTACCGCAGATACATTTCCATTTCCATAGAGCACCTCCAGTTTTATAAGAACCCGCTCTTTCTATTACGGTGAGCTTTCCAAAAATCTGTCCATTTAAATCTTTAACGTTGTACACCTTATTTAATTCTTCTATCGGAGCATTATCACAAATTTTGCTTACCTGCAGACTCTATTTTTTGTGAACTTTTTGGGCTACTATTGTCCGAACAGGGAGTATAAATGCCCTTTCGGTTTTCTTTTGGTGCTGAATAACCCCTGAATACAGCAGCACAGTATATGTTTCAAGAGGGCATCTTTTACTACAGGTATGGTCTTGGCTATAAATAAATTCAGTTTGCGTCCAATACGGCAGGTGACTAATGATGTTTACGAAGGGATTCGCTTCAACCAGTGCAGGATTTTGATTATTTTTGTCAATTAAACTACTCCATTCTTCGAGAGTTGGAAGGCGCCAATCGGTATAATTGCCATGACGGAATCTTTTACATTTATCAATGGCGTCAAGCCATGTTTCTGCTGAAAAAAACTCCATCAGCCAGCCGTTTCTTATCCACATCAAGTTGGTTTTGGTGTCCGTGACGGTACCGTCTTTGTTATCCACAAACCGATCTTTTTCTGGGGCTGAATATAAGGGCTGAATAAAAGCCGGTTTCTTTGACACAATAAGCTTGGGAGGTTCCTGTTCCTTTTTAGGCTTTACGGTTTCACTGAACCATTGAATCCCGAGAGGACCCACAGCGCCGGCTTTTTTTAATTTATCCCTGAATGCCACGGCATCATTCCAGTCTTTATACCGGCCCATATAAACCCGGTAATATTGCCCCACTCCCTGAATTTTGACATTCTCCCAGAAAACCATCTTGCCTTTGTTTCCGAGCGCATTAACATGTTTGTTGGCATCTTCAAGGTTCTTGAAAGAGAACAGATGAATGCTATAATAAGCATGTCCGCCATAATCCGCACCATTGACCGGTAAAAGCATTATAAGTAAAAACAAAAGTGCATTTTTAACTAAGTTTTTTATTTTTGAAATCGTAATATCATTCATCCAGCTATAGTATTTCGGGTTTAAGACATCTACAAA
>CAZQOH010000037.1:0-13647 GCA_964594355.1 uncultured Desulfobacterales bacterium | reverse complement strand
GAAAACAAATTAAATAAATAACTATAAGCGCTACGGATTTAATCTGCGCTGTTATCCGCTTTTTTACATAAGGAACTAATAATCCAATTTTTTGGTTAGCGGTAATTTTTACTATTGATTGCTGTGTAGAAGCCATTATTTTTTTACCTAAAATATCAATCAAGTCCCGTAGTTATGCAGTCCGGGCATTTCATTATAATATCCTTTCATGCCAAACACACCCACGCCTGCCGAACCTAGACCCGAAAATAAAACATTGTTTATCGAGAGTCAACTTTTATTTGTTACCAATGAAACCGTCCTTTCCGTAACAAAATTAACCGGAACTATAGCGGTTTTCAAAAATATGTTCCGATTGATTCGCGTCTAAGCTTCCGAACTCATCGTGGGTCTATTTGAAGCGTTCTATGGCTCGCTGCGCTAAAATTAAAGAACTCGACCTCGCTATGCTCGGGACTCAAACAGCTTCAATTTTTACGCTCCGCTTCGCCGAGAACGCTTAATCAAATATCCCCAAATGAATTCGCTCGGAAGCTCAGACGCTGCATACAGTCTTTGAAACGGAACGTTATTTTGAGAACTACTATAGATAAAAGGTCGAGGAGCGGAAATTGGCGAGAACGCCGTATTGGGCAAAAGATGCCATTTCCGGATGGATACTACTTAAGGTGAAAAATATCTCCGCATCTATCCTGGGTTGCAACAGCAAGGCGGGTATTGAAATTATTTATGGCTTGGCTAACTACGTTTAAGGCTTTTTGGGGTGTATTATTTATTTCACTCAGGTGAGCCAGAATAACGTGCAAAAGACGATCATGTTTAACTTCATTTAAAATGTGTTTCGTATCTTCATTGGACAGGTGACCGGTTCTGCTCTTGATCCGTTGTTTTATAGGCCACGGATAAGGTCCATTTTCAAGCATGGTCTGATCATGATTAGCTTCTATAATCAATAATGAGCAGCCTTTAAGATGTTCTTTTACCATGGAAGTTCCTATACCAAGATCGGTTGCAATTCCGATCTTAGTTTCCTTTTGACTTATAGTAAAGCCTGATGGATCTTTTGCATCATGGGATACGGAAAATGGATGTATCGTTAAATTATTTATCGCAAAAGTTGAACCGCATTCAAAGCTTTTAATATCATGAATATTTCCTATTTGAGATGATGCTTTTATTGTTTTACTGTTACAATAAACGGGCAGTCTAAAACGGCGAGCAAGAACTCCCACACCCTGGACATGGTCAGTGTGCTCATGTGATACAAGGATGGCGTCAAGATTTTCAGGATAGATACCTTTCGATTTCATTCTACGTTCAATTTCTATACCGGAAAGACCCGCATCAACAAGTATTGAAGTGGAGCCATCGGAAATAAATATAGCGTTACCTTTACTTCCGCTGGCCAGCATACATATTGCAAGATTATAATCGCAATCCGGTTCAAGACCACTTAACTTGGGGGGAGGTTGTTTCATTTTACAACCCTGTATGCCCGAAGCCGCCTGTATTTCGTTTTGTTTCGTCAAGCTTTTCAACAAGTTTTATTTCAGCCTGATATACCCTCTTAATAATCATTTGGGCGATACGATCGCCCCGATGAAATGTATAGCTTTTTTCTCCAAGATTTATGACGGCAATTTTTACTTCTCCACGGTAATCAGAGTCTATAGTGCCGGGAGAGTTAATAATTCCTATACCATGTTTTACGGCCAATCCGCTCCTTGGACGAATCTGAGCTTCAAATCCTTTGGGAACGGCAATGGCAAATGCGGTAGGTATCAGAGTAATTTTTCCAGGTTCCAGCTCCAGTTCATTTTCTAAAGCTGCACATATATCCATACCTGCGGATTGGGGTGTCATATAACGGGGAAGGGGTATATCTGTGTTTTTGTCCGGGTCTATGTAAAGAAATTTAATGGTGGGAGGGTGATCCATAATTTAAAGAGCTAAGATATTTTTAAATGATTTCTCGTCGTCAACAGGTCCCAGCATTGTCAAGGCAAGCTGATCTTTCTGAAAAAGGCTTTTTGCCAAATCAAGTATTTCGTCTTCTGTAACCGATTCGATTTTATCTATAATTTCCTGTAGAGGAAGATAACGTTTTAGATGTATCTCATTTTGTGCAAGACGGATCATCTGGCTATCAACACTTTCAGATGCAAGCATAAGATTGCCTTTTGTATATTCCTTGGCATCATGAAGCTCAGTTGAATCAATCCGAGTCTCTTTTAACTTGCGCATCTCATTTAAGATCAGCTCTGATGACATAATGGCTTTTTTGGGGTCAACTCCAACATAAACTCCGAACATGCCTGTATCAGCAAAAGAAGATATAAAGGAAAAAACAGAGTAGGCTAGTCCTCTGCGCTCTCGTATTTCCTGGAAAAGCCTTGAGCTCATGTTGCCTCCAAGAATAGTGTTAAAAAGCGAGAAGACATAACGCCGCGAATCTATTATTGATAATCCCTTTGTTCCTATACAGACATGAGCTTGTTCAAGCTCCTTTGCATGTAAGTTAATTGTGGATCGCCCTGAGGGGGTTATGCGATCCGGAAAGCCGTTGCCGGGCCGGATTGATTCAACAGCCGATCCAACAATATCGATAAATCTTTTATGCTCTAAGTTGCCTGCTGCCGATATAACAATACGGTTTGGTTGATAAAAACGATGGAAAAATTTTTTTATATCTTTGCTATTAAAGCCTATAATATTTTCACGAGTACCAAGAATTAATCGGCCTAGGGGGTTATCACCCCAATAGGCCTTTCCAGAAAGGACGTGAATGTAATCTTCCGGGCTGTCTTCGACCATCGCGATTTCCTGTAATATCACCGGTCGTTCCTTTTCAACTTCAACTTCATCAAACTTAGAGTTTAAAAATATGTCAAAGAGAATATCGACCATGGTTTCCAAATGGGTTTTAATTACCTTCGCGTGATAGCAGGTATTTTCCATGGTCGTAAAGGCGTTTGTTTGGCCGCCAATGACATCAAATTCCTTGGCGATTTGGAAGGCGGTACGTTTTTTTGTGCCCTTAAATATCATGTGCTCAATAAAATGGGAGAGCCCGTTTTCCGTTGATGTTTCATCTCGAGCACCAACATTGACCCAAACTCCCATTGATACACTACGGACGTGAGGCATCCTTTTTGTTAATATCCTGACACCATTATCAAGTATGGTTCTATTTACCGCCTGATTCGTTTTCCTTGTCAATTTCTGATTCCTTAACGGCCTTGTGGCTTAGACGGATTTTTCCATCCCTGGTTATTTCAAGAACCTTGACTTTGATCCTGTCTCCTTCTTTTACAATATCTGAAACCTTTCCGACGCGGTATGAGGCAAGTTGCGAAATGTGAACCAAACCGTCCACGCCGGGTAGTATCTGAACAAAGGCCCCGAAATCCATGATTTTTACAACCGGCCCCTCGTAAATAGCTCCAACCTCCGGTTCTATTGTAATTTCTTTTATTATTTTTAGAGCTGCATCTCCATCTTCTTTGGAGACTGCGGCAATTTTAATCAGACCTTCATCATTTATTTCAACACGAGTATTTGTTTCACTCTGAATTGATCTTATCACCTTCCCGCCGGGGCCTATGATTTCTCGAATTTTGTCGGGATTTATTTGGATTGTAAAAACCTTCGGAGCATAAGGGGAGATTTCTTTTCGTGGTTCTTTTATAGCCTCCAACATCTTTTCTAGAATAAAAAGCCGGCCGACACGGGCTTGTTCAAGAGCCTTTTTCATAATATCTCTTGAAAGTTCATGGATTTTTATATCCATCTGAAGAGCGGTTATTCCGTCTTTTGTTCCGGCCACCTTAAAGTCCATATCGCCCGTGTGATCTTCATCTCCAAGGATGTCGGACAAGATAACTACATTATCCCCTTCTTTTACCAGACCCATTGCAATACCTGAAACAGGGGCTTTTATGGGTACCCCTCCGCCCATAAGTGCCATTGTGCCTGAACATACGGTTCCCATTGATGAAGAACCATTTGACTCAAAAACCTCGGAAACAATGCGTATAGTATAGTCAAATTCTTCTTTAGGCGGCAGGACCCTTTCTAAAGCTCTTGTCGATAGACCCCCATGGCCTATATCCCTGCGGCTTGGCCCGCTAATACGTTTTACTTCTCCGACAGAATAGGGCGGGAAGTTGTAGTGAAGCATAAAGGGTCTGTATTCTTCTCCTATTAGAGTCTCAACTCGCTGTTCGTCGGGGCCGGAACCAAGGGTCAGTACGCCCAAAACCTGAGTTTCTCCCCGTGTAAAAAGGGCGCTGCCGTGTGGTCTTGGCAGAACGTCGACCTCGCAAGTAATAGGCCTTATTTCATCAAATTTCCTATTATCGATACGACGTCCTTCCTTCAAAACTAGATCCCGACAGATTGATTTTTGTATATCTTTAAGAATGTCGTATACTTCACCCTTACGATCTGCATAGTCTTCCCCCAACTCATTAAATATGTCTTCTCTGGCAGCTTTGAGCGCAGAACGACGCTTAATCTTTTCGGGTATCGTAACGGCTTCGCGGATTCTCGATACAGCTGAAGCTTTAACTTTACTGACTAATTGTTCATCTTTTTCAGGCAATATAAAGGGACGTTTCGGCATCCAATTGGTTTCCTTGAGCTTTTCTTGCAAACCTATAAGGGGTTGCATGGCGTTATGACCAAAAGAGATTGCCTCCAACATATCAGATTCACTGACAATGTTACCGCTTCCTTCCACCATAACGACGCCGGTTCCTGATCCGGCAACGATGATATTGATATTGGACTTTTCATACTCGTTAATTGTTGGATTTATTTTGAATTCACCGTCAATGGAGCCGACACGAACACATGCGATCGGTCCTTCAAAGGGGATATCTGATATTTCAAGCGCAGCAGATGCTCCTATTATTGCCAGGATGTCAGGATCGTTTTCCTGGTCCATGGAGAGCACTGTTGCAATAACTTGAGTTTCGTATCTGTACTCTTTTGGAAAAAGAGGCCGGATAGGACGGTCTATAAGACGTGCAGTTAATGTCTCCTTTTCACTGGGTCTTCCAATTTCCCGCCTGAAATAATTTCCAGGTATACGGCCTGCGGCATAAATCTTTTCCTGGTATTCCACCGAAAGCGGTAAAAAATCGACCATTCGTTCTTCATTTGAGGACACGACGGTCACCATTACAATAGTTTCGCCATATTGAACCACAACCGAGCCGCTTGCCTGTTTTGCAACCTTGCCGGCCTGAATACTAAGGGTTCTACCCCCTATTTCTGCCTTGAGTAATGTTTCCATATTTTCTCCTATAAAATTAAATGGAGTTGCATAAAACGCTTTGAATAAAGTGAAGAACCGTATTTATCTTCTAAGACCTAGAGTTTCAATTATTGTCCGGTATCGCTTTATATCATTGCTTTTTACATAGTTTAAAAGTCTACGGCGTCTACCGACCAACATCAACAAACCTCTTCTGGAGTGGTGATCCTTTTTATGAATCTTTAGATGATCAGTAAGATATGAAATGCGGTGCGTGAGAAGTCCAATTTGGACTTCAGGTGAACCCGTATCGCTTTCATGCAGTTTAAAGCTATCAATTAGTTCCTTTTTATCTTCAGATGTTAAAACCACTTTCTTTTTGCCTCCTCTCATTGAGTGTAAGTGTGTAATATTTTACATAGGTGTGAACGCTATTTTACTTTATGAAAACACACAACAATAATTATAATTATTTCTCTCCTTGTTATAGTTTAGTACCGCAAGAAGGTTATTATGTGTATCAACAATTTTAAAAAATTTTTTTGGGTTTTCAGACTGTCCCGACAATAAATCTTTTTTAGATATTCTTTTGCCATGTATTATTGTTTTAGTCAAAGTATTATCGGCGATGTATTCAGGCATATCCTGCAAAGCATTTGCCATGTTTATCATCCCCTCTGATAATTTCCCGGATAATACAAGCTTTTCAAGTTCTGATAAGGATATTGCATTTTTTATGGCAAACCCGCTACTTTTGGTCCTACGTAATTCTTTAAGATGCCCTCCACACGTAAGAGCTTTTCCAATATCCGAACAGATTGTTCGGATATATGTTCCAGCAGAGCAGGACACTTCAAAACGTATCAACGGCAGTTTTATTTCAAGTATTTTAATATATGAAACATAAATACGCCGTGCAGGTTTCTGTAATGGTTTGCCCTTTCTTGCAAGTTTGTATAAGGGAACCCCTTTATGCTTTAGCGCTGAATAAACAGGCGGTAGTTGCTCAACAGTTCCCTCGAATTGCTTAAAAACTGATCGGATCGTTTCTTCAGAGAACCGGGTTTCATCAGATGTTGAAATAACGGTTCCTGTTGAATCTTGTGTATCAGTTTCAACTCCCAGATGAAGAACAGCCTCGTATTTTTTTTTGCCGCTTAAGAAAAACCTGGCAAGTTTTGTGGCTTTATTTATACAGCATATTAAAACACCTGTAGCAAACGGATCAAGGGTCCCGGCATGTCCTACCTTCCCGGCTCCAAGTATTTTTTTTACATGTGCCACCACCTTTGCCGAGGTTATATTTGCCGGTTTGTCTACAACAATAATCCCGCTTAATTCACATCGCATATATATTATACGTTTTATATAACAGTTCAGCCACTAAGACACAAAGAAGAAAAATTAAAACCTTTATCAAAAAGTGAAGAATCCATAAGTGTTTAGTGTTTTATGTTTTGTGGATTAAAAAAATTATATCATAATCTTTGTGTCTTTGCCTGCCCCGTAGCTCCGGAAGATGGTACCGGGGTGTCTTTGTGGCTGAACTATCACATTTTATCTGCCAGTTTAAATATTTGAGATTTTAAATCAGAAAGTGTTGATTCAATGTTAAATCCGGCGGCATTGGCATGACCACCTCCGCCAAAAGAAGAAGCGATTTCAGCTACATTAACCGTTCCATTTGAACGGAGGCTAACATGAAATTGTTTATTTTTGTTTTGAAGTTCCTGGATAAGAACTGCAACCTTAACATTCTCTATGCTTTTAGCATAGTTAATTAGTCCGTCGGCATCTTCCGCTCGTGTATCTGTTTCGTAAAACATATTACGCGTGAGTGTCATCATGGAGAGCTGACCGTTATATGAAATTTCAATAGAGTCAAGAGCCATATTCAGAAGTTTTATTCGGTCCAGGGAGTATGTTCCATAAACATGCTGTGCAATACTATATGGATCTACCCCCAGTTCAACCATTTCTTCACAAATTTTAAATGCGGCCCTGTTTGTGTTTGAAAAACGGAATGATCCCGTATCTGTCAAAATTCCCGTGTATATTGAAGCGGCAATGGCTTTATTAATCGGAACGGCCAAATCCTTCATTAATTTGTGCAAGATTTCCGTGGTGGCACATGCCGAAGTCTTTATGAGCTGAAAATCACCAAAGCAGGTATTTGTGATATGATGATCAATATTGATAATAATAGGTATTTTATTTACCATAGAAACTGCTTTCCCGATTCGCTCCAAGTCGCTGCAATCAAGGATAATGGCTGTATCGTAAATATTTGCTTTGTCAACGTTTTGAACGATACGATCTGCAAAAGGCAGAAAACGGTACACAGCCGGAATGGGGCTTTCGTTATAAAGAGTTGTTCTCTTATTCAATGATTCAAGAGAAAGTCCCATTGCGATTAATGACCCTATTGCATCACCATCAGGATTTACATGGGTTGCAAGGAATAAATTATTACTGTTTTTCAAATGGTGTATTATCTGATTCATTTTTAATATTTAAAGAATCAAGTATGTTATCTATGTGTGATCCGTGATCAAAAGATTCATCGTAAAAAAATTTTAACTCTGGCATATAACGTAATCCAAGCTGCCGGGCAAGAGTACGTTTGACATATCCAAGAGCGTTCTTGAAGCCTTCTATTGCCTCAACTTTGCTCTTTTCACCACCGGATTTTATGAAATATATAGTTGCATGACGCAGGTCCGACGACATCCTTACATTTGTAATAGTAGTCATTTGAAGCCGTGGATCTTTAATTTTTTTTTGTAATAGATCTGATAGGTTTTTTTTTATAAGACCCCCAACCCTGTCAGATCGTGGAAAAGATTTCATAAATTGATAATTTCCATTTCAGTGTCTATGATTTCTGCCAAACGCAGATCGTCTGCCAGGTTGAAAATCTTGTCTATCTTGGAGTTTATCATATTACGACTATTTCCGGCTAAGGCAAAACCGATTTCAGCTCTTTGATGAATATCATTTGAACCGACTTCCGCTACTGAAGCATTAAAATTATTTTGAAGTTGATTGATCATAGATTTTACAACCTTTCTTTTACCTTTTAAGGAACGGCAGTCATGAAGTCTCAATGTTATTTTTCCGAAGCCAACAACCATTGTCACTACGCTTTAGTTAATAGATAACCGTTCGGAGGTTCAGAGGTTCACCGTTCAGGGTTGCTTTTCTTTACATCCTCTGCTGTGTTCTATACCGGTTGTCATCAATATGTTCCGATTGACCAGCGTCTGAACTTCCGAGCTCATCGTGGGTTCATTTGAAGCGTTCTACGGCTCGCTGCGCTAAAATTAAAGAACTCGACCTCGCTACGCTCGGGACTCAAACAGCTTCAATTTTTACGCTCCGCTTCGCCAAGAACGCTTAATCAAATGTCCCCAAATTGATTAGCTCGGAAGCTCAGACGCTTCATACATTCTTTGAAACGGAACGTTATTTTGACAAACACTATATTACGTTATGTAATAATCGAATAACAAATAACGAATAACGAATAACTATTCCAGTTCAGGTTTTATCTCTTCTAAATAATAGCATTCTATTATGTCGCCGATCTTAATATCATTGTAATTTTCAATACCAATTCCGCATTCAAAACCGCTTTGAACTTCTTTTGCATCGTCCTTGAAACGCCGTAGTGAACTATTTTTACCTTCATAACAAACGACTCCATCTCGGAGAAGACGTAAAAGCCGCCCCCGTTCTATCTTCCCTTCAGAAACATAACAACCGGCGATGTTACCAACTTTTGGGACTTGAAACACTTCTCGAACCTCAGCCCTTCCCAAAGTCTGTTCATTAAATGTTGATGACATCATACCAACAATGGCATCCTTGATGTCTTTAATAACATTGTAAATAACATCATAAAAATAAATACTTATATTTTCCTCGTTTGCTAAAGCTAATACTTTAGAGGCAGGACGAACATTAAAACCAATAATTATAGCATTAGATACTGAAGCCAGAGAAATGTTAGATTCAGTTATGGTTCCGGTACCTGAGTGAACTACATTTATTCTTACTTCATCGTTGGAAAGTTTTATTAAAGAATCACTGAGTGCTTCGATGGAACCATGGACATCCGCCTTTATAATCAGGTTTAAGTCCTTGATTTCACCTTCCTGTATTTGTTCATAAAGTTTTTCAAGACTTAATTTACTGGTTTTAGCAAGTTCTTTTGAACGTTGCTGCTGGATTCTGTGAAGACTAATCTGTTTGGCGTCCTTTTCTTCAGAAAGTGCAATAAATTCATCACCAGCCATCGGCACACCGGAAAGACCTATTATTTCAACCGGCATTGAAGGGCCTGCTTCGTTTACATATGCTCCCATGTCGTTCAACAAAGCCCGTAGCTTTCCGTGATGAATTCCGCATACAACAGGATCACCCGCATTAAGTGTTCCTTCTTGAACTAGAACAGTGGCAACAGGGCCTCTACCGGGATCCAGTTTCGCTTCTATCACATGACCTCTGGCAAGTTCTTTAGGGCTGGCCTTTAATTCCATTAACTCAGCTTGAAGCAGTATCATTTCAAGCATTTCGTTGATTCCCTGATTTTCTTTTGCAGAAACATTTACAAAAATAGTATCGCCACCCCATTCTTCAGGTGTAAGACCTACTTCGGCAAGTTGACGTTGAACACGTTCAGGTTCAGCATTTGCTTTGTCGATCTTGTTTATGGCTACAATAATCGGAACATTTGAAGCTTTAGAGTGGTTGATAGCCTCGATAGTTTGTGGCATAACTCCGTCGTCTGCTGCAACAACCAGGACTACTAAATCTGTTACTTTAGCGCCGCGGGCACGCATTGCAGTAAAAGCTTCGTGTCCCGGGGTGTCCAGAAAGACGATTTGACCTTTATCGGTAGAAACGTTATAGGCACCTATGTGTTGCGTGATCCCCCCTGCTTCATTTTCTGTAATCTTGGATTTACGCAACACATCAAGAAGAGATGTTTTTCCATGATCTACATGCCCCATGATAGTAACAACCGGAGGCCTTTCAACCTCTGTGTCGGATTTATCTTTAACCACTTTTAAAATAGCTTCCTCTTCAAAAGAAGCTTTTTCCAATTCATAATCAAATTCTGCAGAAACAAGGGTTGCAGTATCAAAATCAATGGTCTGGTTTACGGTTGCCATAACACCCAAAGACATCAGCTTTGCAATCATCTCATTGGCTTTTATTCCCATCCGCTTTGCCAGATCTGAAAGTATAATGGTATCATCGATTTTTATTCGCCTTTTAATAGCTTTAGGTGTTGTTATCTGAGTTTTTTGTCCTGTTGTTACTTTTCTTTTAGCACCCCTGCGACCTTTTCGGCCTCTGACACGACCTTCATCATATAGGGCTTTTCCCTCAACAACTTCTTTTCGTCTGAATGAAATCTTCTTTTTAAAAAACTTTTTATCTTTAATTATTACTTCTTTAATTTTCTTTTTTTGTTTCTTTTTTTTGATATCTTTTTCAGATACCTCTTCGGGAGTGGTTTTAAGTTCTACAGCGGGTTTTTCCGGTAAGACCGCTTTTTTCCCTTTTTTCTTCGGCTTTTCAACCGGAGTTGTTTTTTTAGGAGTTACGGGAAGTTTTATAATCTTGGCAGGAGTTTCTTTTTTCCCTTTTTTCAATACTTTTTTTGGCTTTGGTTTCTTTAAAACAGGAGGCTTCTTTATCTCAATGGGTTGTTCGGGCTTGTGTTCCTTCTTTTGTGATAATTCTTCAGCCTCACTGATTTTTTCCGGGAGATCTTTTTCAATGGGGATTTCCTTAAGAGATTCTTTTTCTTTAGGAGCTGTTTCAACAGGTTCTTCGGCATGAGTTTCAGGTGCTGAAGCTGCTTCATCAGGAATAACTTCCTTTTTAACAACTTTTTTGCGCTTTCGAATAACCGTCGGTTTTATTCGCGTTACCTCGATCTTATGAGGTTTTATACCGAGAAACTCAGCCTTGATTTTAGCTACTGTCTTGTCATCTAAAGAACTCATATGGCTTTTTGCAGGAATATCCATCTCTCCAATCTTTTCAAGAAGAATTTTGTTCTCCATGTTAAGATCCCTGGCAAGTTCGTATATTCTAATCTTTTCCATCCATTCCCCCTAGATCTGTTAATCAAGAGACTTTCCAAAAATGCTCAATCTCGCTCGCAAATGACTTTTTACGAGTTTATCAATCCTCATTGGTTTCCATATTATCTGATTGTAAAGCTTTCTCATTTGCATCTTTTTCATTTATAATATCTTGTTCGGAGTCCTCCTGAACATCGGAACCTTCTGAAAGTTCATCATCATCAGTTGTTTCCTCTGATATAATGGCTTTAGATCTTTCATTCTCCTCACGAAGACTATTTAGTGAATCTTTTGCAACTTTGATTAACTTTGTCGCTTTTTCTTTGCCAATACCCCTTATCCGGATTAAATCTTCATTTGACGCATTACTTATTTCTTCTGCAGAAAAGAAACCCTTTTCATATAAGGCATCTGCCAAGCTTATACCAACGCCGGGCAGTGCTACTAGAGAGTCGTAACCGTCTTTCATTGCCTGACTGTACAGCGTTTCACTTTTGACATCTAGATGCCAACCAGTCAATTTGGAGGCAAGTCGCACATTTTGACCCCCTTTTCCAATAGCTACGGGAAGAAATTCATCAGGAACAATTACTTCCATTAAACGGTTCTCTTCATCAATAATAACTCTGGATATTTCGGCCGGTGACAGTGCATTACATACATATTTTGCGGCATCAACATGCCAGGGGATAATATCGATTTTTTCACCCTTTAATTCTTGAACAACGTTTTGTACACGGCTGCCTTTCATTCCAACGCAGGCTCCAACCGGATCTATATCAGAATCATTTGAGGAAACGGCAAATTTTGCCCGGCTTCCAGGTTCACGTGCCGCACCTTTGATGTCAACGATGCCTTCACTGATTTCAGGAACTTCCATTTTAAAAAGGTTGATCAGAAAGTTAGGATGCGTCCTCGAAAGGACAATCTGTGGGCCACGTGTGTCATAAAGTACATCAGTTATATATGCCCTTACACGGTCGCCGCGTCTATAGGTTTCTTTTGGGACCTGGTCTCGAAAACGAAGGGTGCCTTCCGTATTACCCAGATTAACAATAATGTCTCCTCGGTCGATTCGTTGGGCAATTCCATTTATTATTTCACCTTTTCGGTCTATGAAGTTTGAATAAATCGCATCTCTTTCTGCGTCCTTCATTTTTTGGATAATAACTTGCTTGGCAGACTGTGCTGCTATTCTGCCGAAAGTGCTAGTGTCCATTTTCGTCCCTAGGCTGTCGCCTATTTCGCATTCCGGGTCAAGCTTGTATCCTTCTTCAAGGTTGATTTGAACATCAGGCTCAGTAATCTCTTCTACAACCTCTTTGAACTGAAAAACCTCGATTTCGCCAATTTCTTCATTATATTGGACTTCAATGTCAAATTTATTTCCAAACTTTTTTTTGGCAGCTGATCTTAGAGCCTCCTCAAGTGCTTTAATAAGGATTTCACGGTCAATACCCTTGTCTCGACTAACCTGATCAACAACACGTTTTATATCTGATATAAACATCAGCCCTCTCCGTTATAATTAATAAGTCGCGCTCTATTAATTTCCTCAAAAGGAATCACAACTGTTTTATCATTAACCAATATTTTTACAGTACCTTCTGATGTGCCTAAAAGAACACCCTTGAATTTATTTTTCCCCTCAATCGGTTGCGTGGTTCTAATTTTCACCAATCTATTTTTGAATCTTTCAAAGTCAAGTAATTTTCCCAGAGGGCGATCAGGTCCTGGTGAAGACACTTCAAGATTATACGACATAATATTTTTTAACTTTACATCCAAAATATCGCTCAATTGACTGCTGATATTTGCACAGTCACCCAAAGTAACACCCTCTGATTTATCTATATATAATCGAAGTATTCTGCCGCCTGGTTCCCTTTGGTATTCAACATGCACCAGTTCAATGCCTTCGGCTTCACATAAAAGTTCGGCCAATATTTTAATTTGAGCAAGAATTTCTACATTATTTCTCGGAAATAATTCCTTTTCATGATATTTTTGTTTTTTCCCATGAGCTTTCACTGGGGTAAATCCTGTCTAATTAATTTTAAAAATAAAAAAACGGGCTATCGCCCGTTTCCTTTCATCTAAGTTGACCTTTTATTGTGTGTTGAAAAAGCGTATCAGTGCATAAAAATAACCTTAAGTAAAAAAGTTAACCCTAAACCACACATAAAAGCTCTATCCTTAAATAACTTTTAACTGGAAAAGGCGCCTTAAAGATGGAGCGGGCAACGAGATTCGAACTCGCGACACCAAGCTTGGGAAGCTTGTACT
>CAZQOH010000036.1:0-13871 GCA_964594355.1 uncultured Desulfobacterales bacterium | reverse complement strand
CTGGTGAGCTCAGCTGCATGATTGAAGAGAAGATTCCATTAAAACAAGGATTGAAACGACCTAATGGGGTTTATGATAGTGGCTCAAACTCAAGATTGAAGAGAAGATTCCATTAAAACAAGGATTGAAACACAGTCAGAGCGAGATCACGTCATCGCTGATCATCATGATTGAAGAGAAGATTCCATTAAAACAAGGATTGAAACTACTTTAGTTGATCCGTTAAAGACCATCAGCCCAGATTGAAGAAAGGATTCCATTAAAACAAGGATTGAAACAACAGAAGTCAGAGATCAGAAGTCGGAAGTCAGAGAATTGAGGAAAGAATTATGTTATAATATGGATTAAAACCTTTCTCTTTTAATCATAAATTAATCAGATTGTCTTTATGGACATAACACGACGAGATTTCATTAAAAGTTCGCTTATTTCAACCGGATCACTTCTATTTTCCGATAAAGTTTTGTATGCTGCAAAAGAAAAGGAATGGTATCCGGCTTATGGGAAACTGGAGAATGAAGGTAAATTAGCTGAGAGGGTCGAGCAAGCCTACTCGATCTTTGAGCAATGCGAGCTTTGCCCCCGGCAGTGTGGAGTTAATCGACAAAATGGCGAGATAGGATTCTGCCAGGCTCCGGCTAAACTCTTTGTTTATACAACTCAGCCACATTATGGTGAAGAGAAATCGCTGGTTGGAAAGAAGGGGTCAGGTACTATCTTCTTTTCCAATTGTAATCTTCGCTGTATTTTCTGTCAGAATTGGCCGATTGCCCATTTGGGATATGGAAAAGAAACTAAAGATGAATCTTTGGCGGATATGATGATCCACCTCCAAAAGATTGGCTGCCATAACATTAATCTCGTAACACCCACCCATGTTATGCCGAATATCCTCAATGCAACGAGAATTGCTTTTAAAAAAGGACTTCGTCTTCCTCTGGTTTACAATACCAGTGGCTACGAACGTGTTGAGATGTTAAAAATCCTGGACGGCATCGTAGATATATATTTGCCGGACATGAAATTTATGGACTCTGATAAAGCAGAAAAATATTCAGGAGGGGCGTCGGACTATCCTGAAGTGTCGAAAAAAGCGATTGTCGAAATGAACCGGCAAGTCGGAGAGCATCTGGTCGACAGTCGAGGGATCGCTATTCGAGGGGTGATGATTAGGCATTTAGTTATGCCCAACCGGGTTGCCGGAACAGAAAAATTCGTCCGGTGGGTGGCAAAAAATCTCCCAAAATCGACCTACGTAAACATCATGCATCAATATCATGTTGATTATAAAGCCTTTGACTATCCGGAAATCTGGCGCAGGATTACCGTACAGGAGTACATAGAAGCAATGGGATGGGCTGAAGAATATGGGCTGACCAACCTTGATCCCCAATCTATCCGTGTAAGAAATTTTTATGCCAGGCAGAAAAAAAGGAAACGGCAATAAAGGTGATGAATTCGCAAAAAACCAATTCATCAAGATCGGTTATGTAATCTTTGAAGGAATTTCCCGTTGGATGCTTTTTGCTTTTTTATGCGGTACAGTTTTTTATCTGCTGTTTTTAATCTTTCAAAAATAGATTTCAAGTCTTTCATAGATTTTTCAAGTCTTTTTCTTCTTCAACTAGTTTAACGGTCTCCCCTATCGGCACTTCCTGGACTTCTCTCAGACTCCGTTCTATTGCCCTCGTACGTACTTCTGCCTGATCTATGGTTTTACTGGCCTCTTGAAGTTTCTTTTTTGTTTTTGCCAGCACACCACCGAATTTGCCGAATTCCGTTTTAACCATACCTAAAAGCTCCCATACTTCACTGGAACGTTTTTCGATTGCAAGTGTCCTAAAACCCATCTGTAGACTGTTCAGAAGTGCAGCCAGGGTTGTTGGACCGGTAACGACAATACGGTATTCCCGCTGTAAAATATCACACAAACCCGGTCTTCGCAGCACTTCTGCATACAATCCTTCAACAGGTAAAAACATAATCCCGAAATCGGTGGTATTGGGAGGATCAATATACTTTTCCTTAATATTTTTGGCTTCAGTCTTTATCCGTATTTCCAGGTTTTTAATCGATTTTTCCGCCAGTTCTTTATCTGCCGCCTCCTGCGCATCCATTAAACGCTGGTAATCTTCCTGCGGGAATTTGGAGTCAATGGGCAGCCAGACGATCTTTTCTTTATCAGAATCCTGTCCAGGCAATTTTATGGCAAATTCTACTCTATCATTACTATCCTTTTTAGTCGGCACATTAGCACCATATTGATCCGGAGTTAATATCTGTTCCAGAATATTACCAAGTCTAATTTCGCCCCAGGTGCCGCGAGTCTTTACATTGGTTAAGACTTTTTTTAAGTCGCCGACACCGATGGCCAGATTTCGCATTTCGCCCAATCCTTTATACACCTGTTCTAAACGTTCACTTACCTGTTTAAACGATTCGCCTAAACGCTTTTCTAAGGTGGACTGTAGTTTTTCATCAACTGTGGCACGCATCTGCTCTAACTTTTTGCTATTGTCCTCCTGCAATGCCCGCAGCTGATTTTCCATAGTCTTGCGCATTTGTTCCAGTTTTTCTTCATTGAGTTTGGTCATATCCCCCAGCTGCTTGGAAAAGGAATCGAGCTGACCCTTTTGCATGCCGGCATTTTCGGTCATTCGTTGAAGCAGTGAATCGCTGGAATACTTTAAGGATTTGCTGAGTTCCTCCCGCGCCTGTTTCGCACTGTTTGAAGTTTCCTGTCTGTTCCTGGTAATTTCATCTTTAATTGTATGCTTAGTCTGTTCCTGTCTTTTTTCCAGAGCGGCAAAATTATCTTCTATTTTTGCTATACTATCACCGGATTTGCGTTTGGTTAGAATTAATAGAAGAATAATTGATAAAATGGAAAGTAGAACAACAACAATAAGTAAAATATCATTCATTATGCGTCCCTATTAAAAAAATCTTTGTGCTATGTGTTCTTCGTGGTAAAATTAAAAAATTTTCTTTTGAGGCAGAATTATAGATAAAATGTAACGTGACGTCAAGCTTGAAAGTAGCTCAATATTTTGCTATAAAAATATAAATTCGAAGACATAAGGAGTAATATGAATTCCCGAGAACGCAGCATTCTAATTTCCACTTGTTTCGGTCACTTCATATGTCATTTTAACATGTTTTTCTTTACTGCTCTGGTTTTACCCCTTGCATTAAAGTTGAACATGGATATGGCAAATGTACTTGGAATGTCATTCTGGATGTATTTCCTGTTCGGAATTAGTGCACTTCCATGGGGTATGGCAGCTGATAGGTGGAGCGCAAAATTTCTTTTAATCTTTTTTTATTTCGGATCAGGTCTCAGTGCTTTGGCTGCAGCAATATGGATCGAATCATCAACGGGTCTTGTTGTCTCTCTGGCATTACTCGGACTCTTTTCAGGTATCTACCATCCGACAGGTCTGGGTCTTATCTCAAAAGAAATAAAGCGTGTCGGTTTGGGGATGGGGTATAATGGAATGTTCGGAAATTTGGGGATTGCAATGTCTCCTCTATTGGCAGGAGTATTTAACTGGCTCTGGGGACTACGGATTGCCTATCTAATAATGGGTATAATGAACATCATAGGTGTGGCACTTATTTTCGTTTTTCCTCTTTTCGAGTCGCAGGACTCAAAAGAAGCAGTATCTGGTGAAGAAAACAGACTAACAAGGGCTTTTCTCATTCTGCTTGTAGCCATGATGCTGTTAGGATTTATATATAGAGGATCAACAATAATACTTCCTGCATATTTTGAACTAAAAAACCAGGAAATTTTTCAATGGTTTTCGTCATTATTGGGAAAGGGGCTTTCTAAAAACCTGGTGGCCACCTCCGTTGTATCCTTTATTTACTTAATAGGAATGCTGGGCCAATACACAGGAGGGCACCTGGCAGAGCGATTTGACCCAAAATTCTGTTATCTTGTCTTTATCTCAGTAATGGTTCCTATAACATTTTTAATGGGAATTGCGCGGGATTTGCCTCTGGTGTTCCTGGCAATGGTATATTTTTTCTTTCTTCTCGGAACACAGCCTTTTGAGAACACTTTGGTGGCACAATTTACACCAAAAAAGTTCCACCATTCCGCCTATGGCACCAAGTTTGTTTTAACCTTTGGAATTGGAGCGTTATCTGTTAAAATGGTAGAGGCAATTGAGACGACTTTGGGAATCGAATCTGTATTCGCTGTTTTGGGGGTTATCTCCCTTGTGCTTATAGGAGTTATCATAATGCTGGTTCGCAAAACACGAAGCATTGAACCACATTCTTCTTGAGCAAGGGTTCACCACTGGAGACCTATTACCTTCTTGATAATCGGTATATGATAAGTTAATAGTTATGAATTTCAGATCTTGTTAAGTCGTTGAGTGGTTAAATGGTTGAGTAGGAAAAGATTTACAATTAAATCACCTTTCAAGCTTATTTATACCAACTGGTTTCAAAGGGTTAAAGTGTTACTATAAATTTAAAAATAATCACGAAATAACATTATGTTTTTCTTGTTTTCGTATTTTCGTGATTTCGTGATAAATCTCTTTCTCTTTGTGACTTGGTGTCTTGGTGGCTAAATAATTACCTCAAGTAAAATACTAAATGTGAATCAGAGGGATTAAAAATGAACAATATAGAGATTGAGCAAACTTTGGAAAATTGCGAGTTTTTTAAGGGGTTGTCAAAACATGATACCGAGAAGATTGCCGGCCTCTGCCAGGTGGAAAACTATGAAACCGGGGAATATGTTTTTCGGCAGGGTGATTTCGGAAAGCATCTTTATATTATTGCCGAAGGCCACATATTCCTGGAAAGATCAAGAAACCTGGGGACACGCAAAGGAAGCGTCGTCATCGGAGCCCTTGGCAAGGGAAGAGTTTTCGGATGCTTTTCAACGCTTTTGGATGAGCCTCACATACTTATGTCTTCAGCTCTATGTAAAAAAGCTTCAAAAATCCTGATTATAAAAGGTGCAGACTTAAGAAACATGATGCTCAATAATAAGGAGCTTGGCTTTAATGTGCTGGAAAAGCTTTGTTTCTTGCTTCGGGACAGAATACAGTCTGCATACGGTGTCATAGAGAAAATATAGCGACTTGAAACCGTTCACGGGTTCAGAAGTTCAAGTTCGGGGTTGGTTTATGGATGATGAGTTAGACACAGAAAAAGAAGCAATACTCGATGATATAAGATCCCTTCTTAAAAAATTTGAAAAAAAAGGAGGGGACCTTATCCCTATCCTCCAGATGATCCAAGAAAAACACGCCTATATCCCACCCTTCGCCATGAAAACGGTGGCCAGACACCTGGATATTTCCACCTGTGAGATTTATGGCGTTGCAACCTTCTACAACCAATTCCGATTTCATCCACCAGGCAAACATCCGATTAAGGTTTGCCTTGGTACGGCATGCCACATAAAAGGTAGTGATATCATACTTGAAAATTTTGAACGAAAGCTTGAGATTTCCGAGGGTGAAACCACGCCGGACAGAGAGTTTAGTATTGAAAGGGTCGCCTGTGTTGGTTGCTGTGCTTTGGCCCCTGTGGGTATAGTTGACGAAACTGTCCATGGGCGTATGGCTCCAAGCAAAGTTGAGGGAGTTATCCTTGGCTTTAAAATAGAAAAGGAAAAAGAAAAACGCAAAAAAAATGGATCGGACTAATCCGGAAAAAATTGATAAAGCATTCAGCTTAATCCGAAAAGAGGCCGAAAAGCGCAGGAATGCAGTCGGGGATACGCTGGTTCCCGGGATATACATCGGTATGGCTACATGCGGCATTGCCTCAGGAGCGCTGGAGACGAAAGCTGCATTTGAAGAAGTGCTTGTTCAACGAAAAATCGAAGCCCGAATTCATACCGTCGGTTGTATGGGTCATTGTTATGCTGAACCAGTGGTTGTCATAGATCATCCTGAATCCGGGTTCCCACCTATACTCTATCATGAAGTTAATGCCGGAAAAGCAAAGATGCTTGCCAGGTTCTTTTTAGAAGAGGGTGATCCTCGTTTTGAGCATGTATACGGCTCCATGGAAGAAAACGACATGATTCCATCGGTTATGGAGTTTCCTCGATTCAATCAAGAAAAGCGTGTAGTCATGGAAAACTGCGGACATATTGATCCGGAAGACATCTACGACTATATCGCCGAGGGTGGGTATCAAAGTCTTGTTAAAGCACTTCAATATACACCCGATGAAATCATCGAGATAATCTACAGCGCCGGTCTTAGGGGAAGAGGAGGGGCCGGATTTTCAACCGGAAAAAAATGGGAGATTGCAAGAAATGCTCAAGGAAATAAAATTGTGATCTGTAACGCGGATGAGGGGGATCCTGGAGCGTACATGGACCGAACCATACTGGAAAGTAATCCACACCAGGTCATTGAAGGAATGATGATTTGTGCTTATACCGTTGGTGCCCGGGAAGCGGTTGTGTATGTGAGAGCGGAATATCCTCTTGCCGTAAAAATAATTACCAAAGCTATTCATCAGTCAAAAGAGTTGGGGCTTTTGGGACAAGATATCCTAAACAGCACCTTCGATTTTGACATTGATGTGTTTCAGGGATCAGGTGCCTTTGTTTGCGGAGAGGAAACCGCCCTGATTCTATCCATGGAAGGAAAGAGAGGTATGCCCCGATATCGCCCTCCTTATCCTGTTCATAGAGGTCTCTGGGACAAATCGACGGTGATTAATAATGTCAAAACTTTTGCAACTGTTCCACCAATCATAAAACAAGGTGCAAGCTGGTATCAAGGAATAGGCACGGTAAACAGTCCTGGAACCGCCATTTTTTCAATAGTGGGAGATGTTGTCCATGCCGGTTTGGTTGAAATTCCCATGGGTGTGTCGCTACGGAGACTCATTTTTGATATCTGCGGTGGTATTCCGAATAATAAGAAATTCAAGGCGGTTCAAATTGGGGGGCCATCAGGAGGATGTCTTCCGTCTGATTTTTTAGATGTTCCCATTGATTTTGACTCTCTATTAGAAGCCGGAGCCATGATGGGTTCCGGGGGCATGGTAGTAATGAACGAGGACACCTGTATGGTAGATATTTCCCGTTATTTCCTTGATTTTACCCAGAAGGAATCATGCGGCAAATGTACTTTTTGCAGGGTCGGGACCCATCATCTGCTTAATATTCTGGAGCGAATAACAAAAGGAGAGGGCCGCGAGAATGATCTGGAACTATTGCAGAGTCTGAGTGAAGATATAAAGCTTGGCTCACTCTGTGGTTTGGGCAAAACCGCCCCCAATCCTGTCCTTACATCTCTTAAGTATTTTAAGGATGAATACAAGGCTCATATTGAAGAAAAGCGTTGCCCCGCAATGATGTGTAGAGAATTAACAGCCTTTTATATTGATTTAGAAAAATGTGCGCGAGGCTGTGACATCTGCGTTGGATGTTGTCCGGTTGATGCCGTATTTACAACTAGAAATCGTAAAAAGGGAATTGATCAGACACTGTGTGTTAAATGTGGTGAGTGTAAAGCTGCTTGTCCACCGGAATATGATGCAGTTCTCAGGGTATCGCCTGCAAACCTGGTGCCTATTGTTGAGCGTCCTGAAGAAGGTAAGGGATGATAAAACTACTTGTGGACAATAAAGAGATAGAAACGAAAGCAGGAACTACCTTGCTTCAGGCATGCCTTGATAATGGCATCTACATTCCCAATCTTTGTTTTCTCGAAGGCATGGAGAATCCTCCAGCGTCATGCGGGATGTGTTTTGTTGAAATTAAGGGAGAGAACAGACCGGTCACATCATGTAGTATCAAGGTTACAGACGGCATGGTCGTTAAAACAGATACCACGGCGGTTAGAAGATTACAACGTACCGCATTTGAACTTCTCCTTTCCGTGCACCATATAGATTGCCGACCATGTCCGGCAAATAAAAAATGTGATTTACAACGTATCGCCAAATTCATTAAGATCGGCTTGAAGCCGAAACGCCTGGATCATTATCTAAAGGATACCGAAATAGAGCAGGTTCATCCTTTTTTGGATTACTATCCTAATCGATGCATTTTATGTGGTAAATGTATCTATACATGCCGGAAAGCACATGGCCGGGCGCTCATGGCATTTGCTCAACGAGGATTTGATACTATCATTAGTTTTTATGGTGAAGATGATAAATCATTGCTATACTGTAAGAGTTGCATTGCTTGCGTCGAGATCTGTCCTGTTGGTGCACTTGTCATACGATATGGTTCCCATATGCCTGAACCGATTGCAGAAGGTGAAAGTTCAGACATCGTTGAATAAGTCGATGACTTAACTCGATCTGAAGTTGTAAACTAGGAGCCCTTTATGAGCCTGTATAAAGTCTTATTTCTTCCCCACGACAAGGAGATTAACGTTACTGATGGAGAAAATCTCATACACGCGGCAATGGAAGCCGGGGTTCATGTAAATGCCTCCTGCGGCGGCGAGGGAGTGTGCGGAAAGTGTCGAGTTATTATTGAAGATGGATTGGTAGATGGGGGAATAACAGAAAAGCTGAGTGATGAGGATTTGCAGAAAGGCTATCGTCAGGCATGCCTGGCTAAAGTCAAGAGTGATCTTGTTGTACGTATCCCCATTGAGTCAACCGTTGATGCCGGCGCGCTCAATTTGCAAAGCACCCCAAGACATACTGCCCGAATCCGTCAAATGGATTTTGAAGAATTAAAGGAAAAGGGTCTTTTTGTTCCACCTGTTGAAAAGAAATACCTTGAACTCCCCGAACCTTCGGTCCAGGACAATCTTTCGGATGTAACGAGACTGATCAGCTATTTGAAACTGAAATACGATGAACATCGTCTTGAGGTATTTCTTCCGGTTATTCAGAAAATCCCGGATGTTATACGAAAAGATGGATTTAAAATCACTGCAACTCTGGCCCGCCCTGTTCATGATGGAGGTAAGACGCGTATAATTAATATTCAAGCGGGTGATACCACAGATAGAAACTACGCCATTGCCATGGACGTTGGTACCACAACAATCTATGGTCAACTGCTTAATCTTAAAACCGGTGAAATTCTCGCTCAGCATGGTGATTTTAACGGGCAGATAAGCTACGGGGAAGATGTAATCAGCAGGATTATATACGCAGAGAAACCGGAGGGTCTGGAAAGACTTAACGAGGTTGTTATAAAGACAATCAACAAAATATTAAGCAAAATAATAAGGCGAGCCGGAATTGATCCTGACGAAATTTCCACCATTACTTTGGCAGGAAATACAACAATGACACAGCTAATGTTGAAGATAAATCCAAAATACATCAGACGATCACCATATGTGCCTGCTTCAACACTCTACCCTCCAATAAGGGCTGCTGATCTGGGTATGTCTTTAGGCGATCAGGTTACAGCACTGGTATATCCCGAAGTTTCAAGCTATGTGGGTGGAGATATTGTGGCAGGTGTCATGGGATCAGGAATGTACCGTTACGAAACACTTACACTTTACATGGATATCGGAACGAATGCGGAAATCGTTATCGGCAACAAAGATTGGCTTGCATGTGCCGCATGCTCGGCAGGGCCTGCCTTTGAAGGGGGAGGATTGAAATTTGGAATGCGTGCCGAAAAAGGAGCGATAGAGGACTTTTCCATTGATCCTTTTACACTCGAACCGATGAATATAACAATTGGTAATGTACGGCCAAAGGGTATTTGTGGATCCGGTTTGATTACAGCCGTCGCAACAATGTTTGAAATGGATATCATTGATAACAGCGGAAAATTCAACCGTAATTTAAAGACACCTCGAATTCGTGAAGCTGACGGTATATACGAATATGTGCTTGCCTGGGCAGATGAATCCCAGATAGACAGAGATGTCGTTCTTACTGAAATCGACATTGAAAACCTTATTCGTGCAAAGGGGGCCATGTACAGCGGTTATATGACTCTTCTTGAAGAGGTTGGGCTCAGTATTCATGATATTGAACTTATCATTCTTGCCGGAGGGTTTGGGAGTTATGTGGACCTGGAAAAGGCAATGACTATAGGTCTTCTTCCGGAAATGGATTCTAATAAAGTAATTTTTATAGGAAATGGATCATTGATGGGCGCAAAAATGAGTTCTTTAACAAACCGTATCAGGAAAGATGTGGCTGAAGTGACTAAAAAAATGACCAATTTTGAATTATCTGAAACCGCATCTTACATGAACAACTATGTTGCTTCCCTATTTTTACCCCATACAGATATAGACCAGTTTCCAAAACTTAAAGCACGTTTACATGCTCGTAAAACCTTGCAAAATTCAATCGGGTCAAAAGAGGATTCATAAAATAGCTATAAAATAACATCTGCATTTCATTGCCAGACTCCCGTCGTATTTATCAACCCATGATATTTTGCCTCAATTGAGTTTTTACTTAATTAGAATTTTAGCAACTTTATGATATTATAGTCATAATTTTTAGTTTAATAAATATCTAAATAAAATCTTTAAATTTATCATATATATCAAAATATTATAATCGATTAAGAGTAAATTTTAAGTAAATCTTAAATTAATTAAATTCATCTCTTGACAAACAATTAATTTTAAATATAAAAAGACCTTTTCTGGTCAATTGATGTGATGATATGACTTTTTACGAGTTTATCAAGATTACTAACCTCGATTATTAAATTTTTCTTAAATAAGGAGGCAAAATTGGGTTTTGAAATTTCTAAAGAATCTTACACCGGTAATATAAAAGAGATTTCCCTTGGAAAGGGCAACAATGCCGTTACCGTTGGTGGTGAGACTTGTTATCCTTTCTATCAATTCGAAGGTGAAATGCCTAACAAGCCGAAAATTGCAATGGAAATCTGGGACATTGAACCGACAGACTGGCCGGAATCTGCACTTAGCCATTTTAAAGATGTCATTTCAGATTCGGCTGCATGGGCAAAAAAGTGTGTTGATGATTTTGGGGCAGAGATAATCGCTCTACAGCTCAAAAGCACCGATCCGAACGAAAAAGACGCAAGTCCTGAAGAGGCGGCCGGCGTTGTAAAAAAGGTTATTGAAGCGATAGACGTACCGCTGATTATCTGGGGTACAGGCAACCCACAAAAGGATGAAGATGTTCTAAAAAAAGTCGCAGAAGAGTGCGAGGATGCAAATTTAACCTTAGGGCCCGTGGAGGAAAAGAATCACAAGGGAATAGGGGCAAGTGCCATTGGGTACGGCCATACGGTTATTGCGTCATCCCCCATCGACGTAAACCTGGCCAAACAGGTCAATATTCTTCTTGAAAACCTGGGTGTGCCAACTGATAAAATGATTATCGATCCCACTACGGGTGGCTTGGGTTATGGTATGGAATACACCTATTCAGTAATGGAACGCATCAGAATGGCATCTCTGGCCCAGTCTGATGATAAATTGCAACTTCCTATTATTAATAATATGGGCGATGAGATATGGAAGTGTAAAGAAGCCAAGCAAACCGCGGAAGAAGCTCCATTGCTTGGAGATCCTGAAAAGCGTGGAATCCTCATGGAAGCTGTGAGTGCTGTAAGTTATTTGTTGTCAGGCGCAGATGTTCTTGTCATGAGACATCCTGAAGCTGTTCGTTTTGCCAGAACTTTTATTGATTTGGCTTTAGAGGGTGGGTCGGCAAATGATGTAACTCCCATCAAAAAGGAATTGGATGAAGTGGATATCGATTTTGCATCAATTTCGCCGGAACCGGACTTGACGACATCTTAATTAGTGTCTGAACGAAAACCCTCAATTTTTGATTTTTGAAATTCGAAATCCGAATTACGAAATCCGAAACAAATTCTAAATTCGAATGTTCAAATGCTCTAAACAACCGAATACCGAGGCTTTTGTTTTGAACATTGAAAAATTTGATATTCGATATTGTTTCGAGTTTCGAATTTCGATATTCGGATTTTGTCTGAACATGACTTTTCGTTCAGACACTAACTAACAAATGATGGATTCGACTTTATACGAATTCAACAATATGAACAGGAGGAAATATAATGGCGAGAAAAATAGTTCCCTTCACAAAACCACAGTGTGAAGGCATCTTTTGTGAAGCAAGCACCTGTGTGCTGGAAGAGGTGGAAAAGGAAGGGGTAAAGACTTATGTGCAGCGCATGAAAGATCGGGCCATTGAACCCTGCCTTTTTGGTCAGGGCGGGACCTGTTGCCGAAACTGTTCATTCGGCCCATGTATGATGATTGAAGACGCTCCTGAAACCATCGGCATTTGCGGGGCTACACCGACAACAGTAGCGGCACGTAATTTTGTTCGGATGATAGCAGCGGGATCTGCCGCCCATATGGATCATGGACGTGAGACGGCCCTTACCTTTCTGGCAACTGCAAAGGGAGAGACTCCTTTTGAAATAAAGGACGAAAAAAAGCTCCATATGATGGCAGAGCTTTACGATATAAAAATTGAAGATCGCAGCAAAGAAGATATCGCAATCGAGCTGGGTGAGAAGGTTCTTGCTGAATTCGGCCAACAGGAAGGGATTCTAACCATGACCAAGCGAGCCCCTAAAAAGCGACAGGAGTTATGGAAAAAACTGGGTCTTCTTCCCAGGGGAATTGACCGGGAAGTTGTAGAGATTATGCACCGCACACACATGGGAACAGATCAAGATTATAAAAATCTCATATTTCAGGGTTCACGGTGTTCCCTGGCTGATGGCTGGGGAGCTTCAATGATAGCCACCGAGCTCCAGGATATTATGTTTAAAACACCTGTACCGATTCGAACAATGGTTAATCTTGGTGTCCTTTCCAAAGATCAAGTAAATATTGTGATCCATGGGCATGAGCCCCAGGTGCCGGAAGCAATGGCCATCGTTTCACAGGAACCTGAAATTGTAAAAGCTGCGGAAAAAGTAGGGGCAAAAGGGATTAACCTTGCAGGCGTGTGTTGTTCGGGAAATGAGGTGTTGATGCGCCACGGCGTTCCAATCGCAGGCAGCTTTGTTCAGCAAGAGGTTGTGATTTCCACAGGTGTTGTCGAAGCGATGATAGTGGATGTGCAGTGTATCATGCAGGGCCTGGCGGATGTGGCAAAAAATTTTCACACGGAGCTTATAACCACCTCTTATCGTGCCAAAATCGAGGGTGCTATTCACATTGAATTTGATCACGAGCAAGCACTTGAAACTGCAAGAGAACTTACCCTTCGGGCTATCGGCAAATTTAAGGAAAGAGGGAAAGTCTGTCTTCCTGACCGGAAAACGGACGTGGTAGTTGGTTTTAGCCATGAAACCATCAATCATATGCTCGGTGGCGCTTTTAGAGCATCTTACCGACCCTTGAATGATAATATCATAAACGGTCGTATCCGCGGAGTAGGAGCGGTTGTTGGTTGTGACAGCTGTAGAGTTGAATCAGGACGTATACACACAACGGTGGTAAAGGAGCTTATTGCCAACAATGTCCTTGTACTGGTTACCGGATGTGCGGCTACTGCCTGTGGACGGGAAGGACTTTTAACGCCTGAAGCTGCAGAGCTTGCAGGGCCCGGTTTGAGAGAAGTTTGCGAAACAGTCGGCATACCCCCTGTTTTGCATATGGGTTCATGTGTTGATAATAGCCGTATCCTGATTGCAGCCACGGAGATTGTAAATGAAGGCGGATTGGGCGACGATTTTGACCAGCTACCAGCGGCAGGTTGCGCACCTGAGTGGATGAGTGAAAAAGCCATATCGATTGGCCAGTACTTTGTGGCAAGCGGCGCTTTTGTTGTGTTTGGAAGAGCCTTTCCAACTACAGGAAGCAAAATCCTTACTGACTACCTTTTTAAAGAGTTGGAAGAGGAATATGGGGCAATGTGGGCGGTTGAATCCGATCCGGTAGAAATGGCCCAAATAATGATTCGAG
>CAZQOH010000035.1:0-13878 GCA_964594355.1 uncultured Desulfobacterales bacterium | reverse complement strand
GCTAAAATTAAAGAACTCGACCTCGCTACGCTCGGGACTCAAACAGCTTCAATTTTTACGCTCCGCTTCGCCAAGAACGCTTAATCAAATGTCCCCAAATTGATTAGCTCGGAAGCTCAGACGCTTCATACATTCTTTGAAACGGAACTTTATTTTGAAAAACACTATAATTGTTATAAGAAGACTAAATTAATACAAAAAAAGAAATAAATCACGAAAGCACGACATTACAAAAACACGAAAAACACAATAATATTTTAGATTTCAATCTTTAGCGGTTTCATGAGTATTTTAAGTTATTAAAATGGAAAAGATTTTTGCTGTTGGAGATATTCATGGGCATTTAAACAAATTGCTCCCCCTCCTGGATAAAATCGAGATAGATAGTGAACGTGATACACTTGTCTTTATTGGAGATTATATAGATAGGGGACCCAGTTCTTTTGAAGTTGTGGAATATCTGATCGATTTGAAAATGCATTTGGAAAATATTGTATTTTTAAAAGGTAATCATGAAGATATGCTTGAGAAATATCTTGCCGGAACTGATCGATTAAGCTATCTTGCTAATGGGGGTCAGAAAACCCTGGAACAATATCTAAAACGTAGCCAAGGGCATGGTACTTACCCAATTCCACCTGAACACCTTAACTTTCTTGAGTCACTTTTTCTTTTTTACCAGACTGATGATTATATTTTTGTGCATGCCGGGCTCAAGAAAAAAGTTCCCCTTGAGATGCAAAACCCTACTGACCTTCTTTGGATACGGAATGATTTCATCTCGTCTGATTACGATTTTGGAAAACGAGTTATATTTGGACACACCCCATTTTCAGAACCTTTAGTCCAATCTAATAAAATAGGAATCGATACAGGAGCCGTATACGGCAATAAGCTGACCTGTGTTGAGTTGCCCGAACTTGTGTTTCATTATGCTTGATGAATTAGTATAAAGACTTTTATTAACCACAGAGGTCTCAATAAGTTACGAGGCCTTTGCAAAACGCCCCCTTTTGCCCAATTTCTGCGTTAGGCTCAAATTTTAATCCTCAAAATACTCAATGTATTCCTGTGGTTAAAATTTTCGCCTGCCTTGAACTTGAACAAAATTGAGCATTTTTCAAAGGTCTCGTTACATCTGTGCGCTCTGTGATAAATTCCGACTTTTTACGGGACCATCAAATTTATAAAAGGAGGCTTCAAATGGCACATGAAATACTAAGCAAGCTCAAATGGCTTGGTCATGCTGGATTTTCCATCAGTACAGACGACACGACAATAGTCATTGATCCATTTGATATAAAGGAATGTGATCAGGCAGATATAATTCTGATAAGCCATTCTCACTATGACCACTGCTCCGTTGAGGATATTAACAAGATAAAAAAACCATCAACGGTTTTTGTTACTGAACCGGAATCGGCAAAACAATTATCGGGTGATGTCCGGCTCGTTAAACCGGATGACAAATTGACAATTTCCGGAATCCCCATCGAAGTTGTCCCCGCTTATAACACCAATAAAGATTTTCATCCCAAGAGCAAGAACTGGTTGGGTTTCATCGTGACAATTGGAGATAAAAGTATTTATCATACCGGCGATACCGATCTGATTCCTGAAATGAATACATTTTCCATTGATATAGCCTTGTTGCCGGTCTCGGGCACCTATGTCATTACGGCTGACGAGGCCGTTGAAGCTGCAAAACAGCTAAAACCCGAAATTGCGATTCCCATGCATTATGACTCCATTGTTGGCTCAAAAGAGGATGCAATTAAATTTCAAAATGCACTTAAAGGAATTTGCGAGGTAGCTATTCTTTCAAAATGAAATTATTTTCGTTTCTAATAACAATCCTTTTTATTTTATTTAGCAATTCGGCATTGGCTGAACGTCTTTCAGTTAGTGTTTCTGCGGCCAATGTACATTCAGGACCGGGTAAAAATTACGATATCCTATGGAAAGTTGAAAAATACCATCCTCTTTTTATTCTCGAAAAGTCGGACCCATGGTATCATTTCCGTGATTTTGAAGGGGATGAAGGGTGGATTTATAAATCTCTGCTCAGGAAAATTCCATCGATCATTACAAATAGAGAAAAATGCAATGTTCGCGCAGGTCCAGGGACCGGATATAAAATATTGTTCTCCGTTGAGAAAGGGATTCCCTTTAAAATTATAAAGAGAAAAGGTAACTGGATTCATATTGGGCATGCTGATGGTGACAAAGGATGGATTCATAAATCTTTGGTATGGTAGTAAAAAATTCAGAAAAGAAATGGTTGCAACAGTATTCGATAAAGACAAAAGAGTAATTGTAGGCTTCGGTTCAGCTCTTGTTGATATTCTTGTTCATGAAAATGATGAATTCTTAAAAAAAACCGGTGCTGTAAAGGGGGGGATGACTCTTGTAGATAAAGATTTTATTGAACATACATTGTCGCTTACATCCCAAAAACCCTGTATTGTTCCGGGGGGATCAGCCTGCAACACAGTCGTCGGTATTGGACATCTCGGTGGCATTGCTCGTTTTGTCGGTAAATTTGGCAAAGATGATCTTGGAGAATTGTTTAAAACTGAACTGCTAAATAATAATGTAGAACCGATTCTTTTTACATCTTCTTTGCCTACCGGCAGAGTCCTTTCGATTATCACACCCGATGCACAGCGTTCCATGTTTACGTTCCTCGGGGCTTCTTCAGAAACACAGCCGGGAGAAATAAAGAATAAATGCTTCGATAATGTAGCGATTGTTCATATAGAAGGATATATGCTTTATAACAAGGATTTGATGATGACAGTTTTAAATGCGGCAAAAGTGGCCGGTACAATTGTCTCTCTCGATCTTGCCAGCTTTACCGTAGTTGAAGAATCAAAAGAATTTCTTGAAAAAAATGTGATGGACTATGTTGATATTCTACTTGCCAATGAAGATGAGGCGGATGTATTTACAGGATATTCAGATGAAATTAAAGCTGTAGAAGCCCTTTCAGAAAAAGCGGATATTGCGGTTCTAAAGGTTGGGAAGCAGGGAAGCTTTATTTCCCGGGCAGGTAGAATAATAAAAATTGATCCGGTGGGTACAGGCGATGCCATTGACACAACTGGGGCTGGTGACTTATGGGCATCCGGTTTTTTATTCGGACTCGTAAACGGTTTGCACCTTGAAAAATGTGGTGAGCTTGGTTCTGCTTGCGGTTATGAAGTGTGTCAGATTGTTGGTGCAAATATTCCTGAAGACGGCTGGAATAGAATAAAAAAATTACTGGAAACATTTTAGTTTCTAAGGAATTATTTTTGTGCTTTTTGTGGTAAAAAATTTGGGCTTTACAATCATATACCGGTTGTCATAAATATGTTCCGATTGACCAGCGTCTGAACTTCCGAACTCATCATGGGTACAATTTGAAGCGTTCTACGGCTCGCTGCGCTAAAATTAAAGAACTCGACCTCGCTACGCTCGGGACTCAAACAGCTTCAATTTTTACGCTCCGCTTCGCCAAGAACGCTTAATCAAATGTCCCCAAATTGATTAGCTCGGAAGCTCAGACGCTGCATATATTCTTTGAAACGGAACGTTATTTTGACAAACACTATAAATCAGTTAACAATCTATGGATCAATGGAGGAATAATGGTAAAAAAAAGGATAACACGGAAAAAACTCTTGAAAGAACCGGATGAGTTCATAACAGCTACAGGCAAGATGATCCGGTTTGTCAATAAATATAAGATTCAAGTATTATGTGCTTTTGGAATATTTTTTGCGGTTATAATTATCATTTCAGGAATTAGATATTTCTCAGATAGGGCAGAAAATAAGGCTTTTTTCCTGCTGGAACAAGGCATCACTAAATATGAAAATATAATGGGAAAAAATGGATTTGACCAAGCATATGATGATGTAAAAAATGATTTCAAATTGATTCTGGAAAAATATTCAAGAAAAAACGGTGGAAAACTTGCAAGGATAATATATGCCAATATATGTTACAATGCGGGTGATTTTGATGAAGCAATAGTATTGTATAGAAAAGCGCTTGAGGATTTTGATGCTAATCAGTCTTTAAAAAATCTCATCTTGAGCTGTCTTGGTCACTCCTGTGGTGAAAAGAAAGATTACCAAGCTGCAATAAAATATTTTGAAATGATTGTTTCAGGGACTGAATCTATAATGAAAGATGAAGCCCTTTTTAATTTAGGGTGGCTTTATAGTATAACAGGTAAACTTGATAAGAGCGTAAATGCTTATAAGAAAATAATTTCTGAATTTACCGATTCAGTTTATTTTAAACTAGTAAAGGAAAAAGTTGGCGGCTATCAGCAATGATAACCCCAAAAAAAACGGTCAATCGAGAAAATCTCGATTGACCGTTAAAGAGGGGAAAAGATGAAAAAATTGTTATTACCTGAATAATTATTGATGCAAATATCTTGCCAAACTCTTTTTAAAGACAATGTAAATTTGCAACCTCCTTTAAGCTTGAAATTTCAAACTGTTATAAATGGCTGTCAAAATCGAAAAAGAAAGTTGATTTGAAAATCGATATTTTATTACCTTGAAGTTTCCAAATGGACACTCGACGGTTTCCATTTGGAAACTTGCTCTGCCTTTGAGTTTAATTGGAAGGGGGGCTATGAAGAAATCTTGCACTTTTCGTTTAGACACTAATTAATTTCGTATTTTTTGATTTTTTTACTAAAACCGCTCTTTCCAACACCGAGTAATTCAGCAGCTTCTGAATGAATATTATTAGTCAGTCTTAAAGCCCTTTCGATCATCTTCTTTTCAATCGTGTAAAGAGTTTCATACAGTTTTGCATTTTCAGGTATACCATTAAGCTGCTGCGCATCATAGACATTAAATTTAAAGTCATTTGGAAGGTCTGAAACCTTTATTTTTTCTCCCGGACAGAGGACCATCGCTCGTTCAATTACATTCTCGAGTTCACGAATATTTCCAGGCCAGCTGTAATTGTAAAAAAGACGTTCAACTTCAGGATCAAGACCCGTTATGGGTATATTAATGAGTCGTTCGTTTATATATTTTTTGATAAAATGGTCGACCAGCAGGCGGATGTCCTCTTGTCGATGCCTTAAAAGAGGCAGAACAATATGTACCACGTTCAGCCGGAAGTATAGATCCTCCCTGAATCTTCCTTCCGTCACTTCATTTTTCAATTTTTTATTTGTAGCAGTAATAAACCGAACATCCACAGAAATCTGTCTAACTCCACCGACCCTCTCAAAAACTTTATCCTGTAACACACGAAGAAGTTTCACCTGGAGATCCTGAGAGAGTTCACCGATTTCATCAAGAAATAGAGTCCCTCCATCAGCTAGTTCAAATCGCCCCTTCTTCATCGACACAGCACCTGTAAAAGCTCCTTTTTCATGACCAAAAAGTTCACTTTCCAGAAGCGATTCTGCGAGAGCAGAACAACTTACAGCAATAAACGGTTTGTCGCGACGTGGGCCGTTAAAGTGAATTGATTTCGCAACAAGCTCCTTACCGGTGCCGCTTTCACCTTCAATCAATACTGTGGCCGTAGCAGGTGCAACTTTTTGAATCAGCTCGTAAATATCCCTCATATTTTTGTTTTTCCCTATGATATTTCCGAAACTGTATTTGGATTCAACGACACTTCGAAGTTGTCTGTTTTCTTTGATTACACGGTACAAGGCTGTGGCTTTGTTTACGTAAATTATAAGCCTCTCATTGTCGAAAGGCTTCAAGATATAGTTATAGGCACCTTTCTGCATCGCCTCTACTGCTTTTTCCACAGTACCGTGTGCGGTCATCATTATAACCGGAAGATCAGGATCTTTATCTTTGATCCTTTCAAGCAGTTCTATTCCGTCCATAAAAGGCATTTTCATATCGGTAAGAACTAAATCAACGTCTGAATCTTTCAATATTTCAAGGGCTTCTTTGCCGCTGAAGGCAGTTAGGATCTCGAACCCCTCTTCCTTTAGAATAGCACTTAGTATTGGCGGATAATTTTTTTCATCATCTACAATAAGGATGGTTTCCATTGATTATGCCCCATGGTTTAAAGGTAACTTAATTGTAACTCGAGTGCTGCGTTCAGGTGTATTGCCAATTTGTATACTCCCTTTGTGAGACTCGATGATGTTTTCCACTATACTAAGACCAAGACCAGTGCCTTTCTCCTTGGTTGTAAAAAAAGGATCCCATATTTTATTCGTAAGGTCATCGGGGATTCCTTCCCCTTCATTTTCAAATAGTATTGTAGCAGTATTATTATCCATAGTAATCTTAATATCTATTTTACCGCCGTCTGGCATAGCCTGCATTGCATTTAATAATAAATTAAGAAAGGCCTGATACAGCATATCGGAATCAGCTAATATTTCAGAAAGATGAGAGTGATAATGTTTTTCAATAACGTGGCCTTGCTCTTTGATCTGTGATCCAAGATAAGTGAGATTTTTTTCAAGAACTTCCTCAATGCGGCATGGAAGCAAGTTTGGACTCTTTGGTTTAGCAAAATTTAAAAAATCTGTTATGATGTTATTTAATCGGTTGGCTTCCTCGACTATTATATTTGGAACCGTGTTTGAAGGATCAAAAGAGGCAACTTTTTTCTTCAAAAGTTCGGCTGAATTTCTTATGATTCCCAATGGATTGCGGATTTCATGGGAAATTCCCGCCACCATCTCTCCCAATGATGACAAGTGCTTTGCTCGGTTTAGCTGCTCTTTTAGACGGAACCGCTCCAGAGCACGTTTTTGAATAATATCTTCCCCTTTTTTAACTATATATAAAAGTACCAAAAATAAAATTCCCATGATGATAATAATTGTTATAATAACAATTATTTGTAATTTAAAAATAGCTTTATTACTTTCCGATATATCTTGGACGATTTCAACAATACCAATCACCGGTCCTGAAATCTTTGAAAGAGGTGCTTCTGCGCGAAGAGGAGCAAATGTAATTATTCTACTCTCTTTTTGAAAACCTAGCAAGATTTCCCAAAAACTGCCGCTTTGCATCATCTTGGAATTCGATTCACCTACAATGGCTTTCTGATAACCCGTTCCTCCGAAACTTTTTTTACCAATTAGTTTCTTGTTGAAACTGTAAACAATAAGATCCTCTTTCATGCCAAATATGTTTACCATTTCTACCTTGAAGCTATGAAGAGTGTTTCTCACAACTTTATCCAAGTGTTCAGATTGTTCTTGGTTGCTAAGCTGGATTCTTCCAAATTTTAATTGGACAGGTATAACGAATTGTAAAAAAATTTGATGGTTAAGGTTTTCTATAAGGACCTGGGCAAATTCTTTGCTTTTCTCAAATTGCATCGTTCTTGCCCAGTGTGTATTGAAAACAGAAAGAATAAGCGTTCCTAAAAAAATTGCGGTAATACTCGTAAAGGTAAAGTACTTAACCAGCCTGAAAGGTTTGCCTTTTTCTTCTGTAGGTGAGAGATTCATTACTTTTATATTAATATTTAAAACAACCTTTAAAGTCAAGGTAAAGCTATTTTATTTGGTTCTATTGGGGTACCTTAACGGTCTTTGAGATGGAAAAATTTGATCATTACATAATTTTTCGTTTTTTAGAACACTACATATAGTGGTATTTTAAAATTATGTTCAATATATGCTAATTATGTAAAAAATATATATAATTATAGATAATTTACTTGACATACTGTTAATAAAGAGAGAATATATATACAGTCACATAATTGATGGTCTCGTAAAAATTCACAAAGCGACCTTTTTATTAAAGTGTTTTGTATTTATTGTTTGACAATCTGAGACTGACACAGAAATTGGACAAAAGGGGGTGTTTTGTAAAGGTCTCAATCTAACAAGCTGGTATATCAGCATATATTTCAAACAAATATACGCAAAACACCAAATCCCGCAAGACGGGGATGATTTTTCTATCTTTATGAATTCATCATAGCGTAGTAATATTTTGTACAATAAATAGGAGGTTATTAAAATGAGTAAAAATTCCTTGAAAAAAATTCGAGAATCACTTTTAATGAGTAAATCAGAACTTGCAAAGAAGGCAGATATTTCTCCCATTACTATTGCGCGAATTGAAAAAGGAATGCAGTGCCGTATGGAAACCAAGCGCAAGATTATTTTGGCTTTGGGTTATAACCTTTCTGACAAGAGCAAAATATTTAAAGATTGAGAATATCATGTTTGGGAAAAAAACTCACCTTATCGGTCTTGATATCGGGTCAAAGACTTTTAAAGTTGCGTCAGTAGAAGAAACAAAAAAGGGACACAACCTCAAAGAATTTGGTATGACCGATATACCTTCCGGAGTAATTGAAGAAGGTTCAATAAAGGATCCGGAACAGGCTGCTGATTCCATTCGCCAACTCTTTACAACGTTTAATATAAAGGAACGTAATGTTGCATTGTCGATTGGAGGCTACTCAGTTATTGTTAAGAAAATTAATGTCGAAGCTATGTCTGAAGATGAACTTCAGGAGACAATCAATGTAGAAGCAGAACAATATATTCCGTTTGATATAAGCGATGTTAACATTGATTTTCAAATCCTTGGTGAGAATGAAAACAACCCGGATCAGATAGACGTGCTTCTTGTTGCAGCAAAAAAAGAAATCATCAACGACTATGTCAATCTTACTCAAATGGCCGGATTGAATCCCTGCATCATAGATATTGATGCTTTTTCACTACAAAACATCTATGAATTAAATTATGAGACAAAAGATGAAAATATTGCGTTGATTGATATTGGGGCCAGTAAAACATCTTTAAACATATTGAAAGGCAATTCCTCTGTATTTATTCGGGATGTTTCACTTGGATGTGGTCAGATAAATGAGAGGATAGTTTCACTTGTCGATTGTACTCTGGATGAAGCCGAAGAACTTAAATATGGCGATCAAACAGATAAAATTTCTGAAGAAAATTTAACACAAATTATTTCAGCGGTGTCTGCTGATTGGTGCATGGAAATAGGCCGTGCTTTTGACTTTTTCTATTCAACATACCCTGATGAAAATATAAAAAGAATTGTTCTTAGTGGGGGAGGGGGAAATATTAAAGAGTTTCAACAACTTCTTGCATCAGAAATATCAATTGAAGTAACCACTATCTATCCTTTTAAAAACTTTTCTATAGATAGTAAATTTGATTCTTCATATCTGGAAAAAATAGCACCCCAGGCAGCTATATGCATGGGTCTTTCAACAAGGAGAATCGATGACAAATGATACGAATTAATCTACTGCCTTTTCGAGCAGCACGCAAAAAGGAAAACATACGCCGACAGGTCTCTGTTTTTCTCCTTAGTTTTTTGTTTATTACAGCAGCTTTATTTTATTATAATAGCTCCTTAAGCGGTCAAATCGAAACATTGAACACCAACAAAGAAAATAAAAAAAAGGAAATAAAGAAATACAATAAGGTAAACAATGAAATTAAGGAGCTCAAAAAAAAGCTTGATCTCATGAAAAAGAAAATGGGTATCGTAACAAAGATTGGGGAGAACCGTAAAGAACCGGTTATTCTTTTAGACACCATGACGAAGATGATCATACCAAAACGTATGTGGCTAACCAAATTTAGCGCAATAGAAAACGCTGTTACTATTAATGGGATTGCATTAGATAATAAAACTGTTGCTGATTTTATGACCCGCCTTCAGACTTCAAAGCTGTTTGCCAGTGTAAATTTAAAAAATCTAAAACAGCACGAGATAAAAGAAAAGAATTTAATTTTAAAAAGCTTTGATATTACATTAACTAAAGCATCTTCTAAAAAAGAAGAAATAAAAAAGACAAAACCGGAAAAAGTCGCTGTTAAAAAGAAAAAATAATGGGAAAAATTAAATTAGCTTTAGATTTTATTGCACCTGTCTTTGAAAAAATCGAAGGGCTCACAAAGGTACAAAGGCTTTTGATAAGTTTCGGTGCACTCTTTATTGTTATAGGGACTTTTGTATATTTCTCTTATCTTCCTAAATTTAAAAAAATAGGAGTGATAAAGAAAGAATTAAAACAAGTTGAAAAAGACCTTAGCAAGGCAAAACTAAATGCAAAACAAATCAATAGATACCGGCTCATGATGAAAGAGTCGAGAGTGAAATTCAATACTGCTATAAAAGCTCTTCCCGACAAACAAGAAATACCCTCTTTGCTGGCAAACATTTCCAAGTCCGGCCAGGATGTCGGACTTAAATTTCTATTGTTTCAGCCAAAACCCGAGATAGAAAAAGAGGATTTTGCTGAAATTCCAGTGTCTATTAAAGTTGTGGGCAACTATCACAGTGTTGCTCTTTTCTTTGATAGGGTGGCAAATTTAACTCGATATGTAAATATAAAAGATATTTCAATGGCCCCACAGAAGGCTGGCAATGAACTCCTTACTAATTGTACTGCTGTTACTTATAAGTTTATTGAAGGGCCATCTAAAAAGGCTACAAAACCAAAGAAGAAGAAAAAGCCCAAAAAGAAAAAAAAGGGCGGCCACTAAAAAGATAATAAATCATGCAATATTGCTTAGTTACCTTACGTAGTATATCTATTTTAATATGCTTATTCCCTTTTATTTGGGGTTGTGGCAATGGGACCGAAACGCCCCAAAAGCCCAAGGTGATCACTCAAAAAATTGCCGTCCAAAAAGATGCTGTTTCGTCGACTCAAAAGACCAAAAAGGTGATAGACAAAACAGTTGATAAGCCGTTATCCGAAGAACCCAAAGTATCGCCATCTGAAAAACCTAAAGAGCCTTTACTTAAAAAGCCGGAAAAGCCCAAAGTAGTATTAGCTGAAATACCTGAGGAACCAACACTTAAAAAACCGGAACAGAAATTAGAGCAGAAAGTTGATACGTTACTTGATGTTCCAAAAACAGAGGCTTTAAAACCGAAATCGGTTGTTCCAAAAATAGTTGACGATTTAGCTGATAAAAAACCAATCGCTGTCCTCTCTAAGACAGTTGATGAAAAGAAATCACTTGAAGAAAAATATGCATATAACCCTAAGGGAAAGATCGACCCTTTTGAGCCATTAGTTAAAGCAGAACCGGTTCCCGCTTCCGTTTCCATGGCCATTAAAAAGAAAGAATCGAAAAGACGTATTCCTCGTACCCCTCTTGAAATGGTAGACTTGAGTCAACTAAGACTTACGGGAATTATCCGCGCCTCGAGCGGCAACAAGGCAATGGTGGAAGAAGCTTCTGGAAAAGGATATGTCATTGCTAAAGGCACATACATTGGAATCCACTCGGGCAGGGTTATACAAATATTAAATGATTATGTAATCATTGAAGAAGAAGTTGAAGATGGTTTGGGTAATTTGACCATTAAAAAAAGAGAACTAAAATTTCAGAAACCTGCAGAGGAATGATACTATGAATAATAAGATTAAGGAACTGTCAAAAATCGGGATACTGGTCTTTTTCCTTGTCATTTTGGCAGCACTTATTTCAGGGTGTACTTCAAAAATGTCCACCAAAGAGGGAGATATCGAGAAACCGCCTGAGCTTAAACTTATTACCGGCATCAGTACGACTGAGGATTCCGAATCGATTAATGTTTTAATTAACGGAAATAGCCTTTTAACTTATACGTCAGTCAAACAGCCTTTCCCTTTGAGTGTGATCCTATACTTTCCTGAAACCGCCCTTGATAATGTGGAGACTGCCTTTTCACTCGACAATGATATGATTGACGCGATTAAAGCCTCTGAAATGACTGAAAAAGGGCATACATCCATAATTGAAATTTCATTGAAAAAAGACACCTCTTATGAAGTAACTCGTGAGGACACGGGTCTTAATATATCATTTCCAAAGTCTACAGAAATTTTAGCTTCTGTTTCGCAAGAAGAAACCGAAGAAGAAACGGCTGAAGAATCAGATGTAACGCCTCCTGAAGAAATTATAGCCCAAGAAACCGGGGTAGAAACATCAACAACTTTAGAAATTGAAAAGAAAGAACCCGAAGTTAAACAACCTGATGGTCCTGCATGGATGAACCGAATAAATTTTTCGAGTGAAGAAGCCGGCAAATCGACTATTATTATCGGGACCACAAAGTCTGTTCAATATAAGATGGAAAAAATAGCGGATAAGAGACTGCATCTTAAGCTTTTTGATACCAAGATTCCCGATTACCGTAAGCTTCCATTTATTACTACACGTTTTGAAAGCGCTGTTGATCGAATAACACCTGTGCAAAAACCAGAAATGGAAAACGTATCAATAGTTACAATTGAGCTTCGGGAGGCTGTACCCTACTTCGTTGAGCAGACAGACAATCTTTTGCTTATACATTTTGAGGCATCTTCAATACCCCCCAGACCCTTTGAGGAGGCAAAACTTCCATCATGGAAGCAAGTTATTGCACAAACTATAGTTGAACCGGAAGTTATAGAAGTAACAAAAGCAGAAGAAGTAGTGGCAGAAAAAATAGAAGTACTTAAAGAAATATCTGTCCATGAAGTGACTGATCCTAAACTTGCTAAGAAATATACCGGGGAAAAAATTAAACTCGATTTTTTTGAGACCGATATAAAAAATGTATTCCGCATATTAAGAGAAGTAAGCAAGAGGAATTTCGCAATTGATGAGAACGTTAAAGGCAAAGTTACCCTCACATTTGATAAACCGGCACCATGGGATCAGGTACTCGATTTGGTCTTGAAAATGAATCAGCTCGGCAGGGTCTATGAGGGAAATATTATACGTGTTGCCACTTTAGAAACACTGAAGAATGAAGAAGATCTTAGACGAGCTAAGATAGAGGCAGAGTTAGAGGCACAGAAAAAAACCATTGAAAGGAAAAAAGCCTTAGAACCGCTTGTTACCGAATATATTGCTATTAACTATTCTAATGCGAAAAGTGAAATCCTGCCGCATCTAAGTAATCTTTTGACTAAAGATCGCGGTTCTTTAAGCGTAGATGAGCGTACCAATCTGATTATCATAACAGACACCTCAGACAAGATAGAACAAGCCAAACAAATCGTTCAAAAACTGGATATTGTGACACCTCAAGTTATCATTCAAGCAAGGATAGTGGAAGCCAGCACAAACTTCTCAAGGGAAATCGGAGTTAATTGGGGAGGAGGGATCGGCGTTCAACCAACCAGTCTTCTTCCTAGTGAAATTGGATCGAATACATCGTCAATAGACAACGCTGTGGGTGTCGGTCCTGCAAGGGGTTATAATACCTTGGGAGGCACCTATGGTTATAATTCAGCCATGAACTTTCCGATTGCCGCAACTACTGCAGCTGGAAGTATCGGTTTTAATTTTGTCAGAATTGCCGGCACGCCCTTAGTATTGAACGCAAAGCTTTCTGCCATGGAAACGGAGGGAGAGGTTAAAATTATTTCCGCACCTAAAATAGTAACACTCGACAACAAGAAGGCAACTATAAGGCAGGGGTTAAGTTATCCATATAACAAGCTGGACTCATCCGGAAATACGACTACTGAGTTTAAAGATATCGACCTTGTTTTAGAGGTTATGCCGCATGTGACACCCGATAACCGCATTTCGATGAAAATGAATATTAAGAAAAACGATCTAGGGGATGTTATTCTCGGCCAGCAATCATTTACTACTAGGGAAGCTCAGACAGAGCTTTTGGTAAATGACGGAGATACGATTGTAATTGGCGGTATTATAACAAAAACAAAGAGAAGTAGTAAGAGCGGGTTTCCCGGGTTATCAAAAATCCCTATTCTCGGCTGGCTTTTTAAGGCAAAAACAAAAAGTGACAGAAAAGAAGAGCTTCTTATTTTTATTACATCCAGGATCGTTCATCTTGAACAACCAGCTGTTGCAGAAAGTCATTAGATCTCGTTAAATCGTCGACTCAACCACTTAACCGCTCAACTGTTTGA
>CAZQOH010000034.1:0-13972 GCA_964594355.1 uncultured Desulfobacterales bacterium | reverse complement strand
CTCGGAAGTTCAGACGCTGGTCAATCGGAACATATTTATGACAACCGGTATATTGTTTTTATAAGCATAAAATGTTGCGAATCTTTAAATCGCTCCATTAACGCAAATTTTACTTAGTCTGACTCTATAAGGGCTGCGGCTAAATTATTTCATTTACCACAGCCTCCAATTCCTTAATTGGTATTTCTTCCACAACCGCATTGCCTATGCCGTGGAGCAACACGAAATTTATGCTCTCCCCTTCCCTCTTTTTATCCTTTCTCAGTGCCTCTATCACTCTTTCTCCATCAATTTGAAGTCTGGTGGGTAGCTTCAATTTTTTAAGCAGTTCTTCAATCCTTCTTATATCTTCTCGTGATAGAAGATCTCTCTTTACAGAAAGCGCTGCAGCAACCATCATACCTAAGCTTACAGCCTCTCCATGAGGAATCCTCGTGGTCTTCTCAATGGCATGTCCAAATGTATGGCCAAAATTTAGTTTCCTGCGCTCTCCCTTTTCCTTTTCATCTCTATTTACGATTGATGACTTTATGAGAATCGAATCATATACGAGTTTTTCGATTATATCAGTATTCAAATCAAGCACTTTGTTATAATGCTCTTCAAGATATAAGAAAAGGTCTGAATCTCTTATGACGGCATGTTTTACAACTTCGGCTAATCCGCATATAATTTCTTTTTCCGGCAGAGTTTTTAGGAGATTCATGTCACATATAACGAATTCAGGTTGATTAAAAACCCCTACAATATTTTTATATCCACAGAAATTTATACCGTTCTTCCCTCCCACACTGGCATCGACCTGGGACAACAACGTTGAGGAAACAAACCCGAATCTCACTCCGCGCAAGTATGTTGATCCGATAAATCCGGTAATATCGCAGACTATACCACCTCCGATCCCGACAACAAAAGATGAACGGTCTACTTCAAGTTCGACAAGCTTCCCATATATTCTTTGAACAGTGTCCAGATTTTTAATTTCTTCACCGACACCGATCTCTATGACTTCACAACGGGGAAAATATTTCGCATGGTAGCGTCTTACATTCTTATCCGTGATGATCACAACTTCTTTCGAGTTGGTATACTTTTGGAGATTTTGAAGGCTCTCACCGATCAAAATAGTCGAATTACCTGTAGTGCCGCTAATCTCAACAATTTTCACTCTATTTACTCCGAAATTTAATTTCAGATCTCGTTAAGTCGTTGAGTTGTTGAGTAGTTAAGTAGTTATAATGATAAGAATAATAACAGTTTTGCAAAATAATTGGACATGCAACAGTTTGTAGATTTTAACATATTGATTTAATTATATATATTCTCCCACTCAACCACTTAACCACTCAACTATTTAACGATGTCTGAATTCTTTTCTTGATTTATTTTATCCATACAGGATTCTAGTGTTTTCAGCTTCTTCATCATGCTTCCAAACATAGCCGGTGTCATGGCTTGATCCTTGTCACATAGCGCCTCATTAGGATGATAGTGTACTTCAACCATAATACCATCTGCACCGGCAGCCATAGCTGCAAGACTCATGGATTCGATGAGGCTTAGCCTTCCCGTTCCATGAGAAGGATCAACAATAATAGGAAGATGAGTGACCTCCTTAACAGAAGGTACGATGCTTAAATCTAATGTGTTTCTGGTGTAAGTCTCAAATGTTCTTATTCCTCTTTCACAGAGAATAACGTTGGGGTTTCCTCCTGCAAGGATGTATTCCGCACAATTGAGCCATTCCTTGAGGGTTGAATACATACCTCTTTTTAGAAGTACAGGCTTCTTAACCTTTCCAACTTCCTTAAGGAGAGAGAAGTTCTGCATGTTTCTGGTTCCGATCTGTAGAACATCTACATATTCACATACCCAGGATACATCCCGCGGGTCAGCGACCTCAGTCACCACAGGAAGCCCTGTCTCTTTTTTTGCTTTTTCAAGAATCTTTAGCCCTTTGAGGCCAAGCCCTTGAAAGTCATAGGGTGAAGTTCTCGGTTTGAATGCACCTCCCCTGAGCATATTCCCGCCCGCTTCCTTTACTTTCCGGGCAGTTTGTACTGTTTGCTCTTCGCTCTCTACGCTGCAGGGACCGCCAATCACTACAAAATCCTTGCCGACATTGATACCATCCACATCAATTACTGTGCGTTGATGCTGGTCTTCGTTTATTGATGTGAGTTTAAGATTTTCCATTGTAAATAAGTTCCTCCATATATACCTTGAATAACGTTACTAATTACTTACGCCATCGCCTTCGATCTCAAATAGTGATCCGCCAAAACGATTTTAACCATGGCTTCAAATATAGAAATGATACGTGGTATGGCACAAATATCAAACCGGCCCGTAAGTTTAAGTTTGGCAGGTTTCCCTTTCCGATCTATGGTATCCTGTTCAAGGCCAATTGAGGGTATAGGCTTAATTGCAGCCCGTATGACGATCTCATCCCCATTTGATATACCACCTAAGATGCCTCCGGCTCGATTTGTTTGAAATCCTTCCTCAGTTATAATATCATTATTTTCCGATCCTTTGAGTTCCGACGCCTCAAAGCCCGCTCCAATTTCCACCCCCTTGACCGTCCCAACAGACATAACGGCCTTAGCCAGATCCGCGTCTAGTTTATCAAAAACTGGTTCACCAAGGCCAGCCGGACATCCAGCGACACGGATCTCTGCTATGCCTCCGAGGGAATTTCCTTCCTTTTTCGCCTTAGACACGGCTGCTTCCATTTTTTTTGATGCCACCGGATCAGGGCAATATAATGGATTCTTTTCAACTGTGTTCAGATCGATATTTTTCGCTCGAATACCATCAACCATTAAGGTATAAGCCACAACCCTTACCCCTATCGGTTCAAGGATCTTTCCGGCAACAACTCCCGCCGCAACCCTGGCGGCAGTTTCTCTTGCGGAATACCTTCCACCCCCTCTGAAATCAAAATGGCCGTATTTTTTAAAGTAAGCATAATCAGCATGTCCTGGTCGAAAAAGCTGGCGAAGGACCTCGTACGGCCTGCTGTCTGCATCCCGGTTTCTGATAAAAAGGGTAATGGGAGCACCTGTTGTTAGACCTTCAAAAACACCGGATAGAACCTCCACTTCATCCTTTTCCTTTCTGGGGGTGGCAGCATCGTGTCTCCCGGGTCTGCGTCGGGCCATGTCTCTTATAAAATCTTTTATGGAAAGACTAATTTTAGACGGACAGCCGTCAATAACCACACCCACGCCTGTTCCATGTGATTCACCAAATGTGGTTACTTTAAATACTTCTCCAAATGAATTTCCAGCCATTTTTCTATCCTTTGACTTCAATTGAACGACAACATTCAATTGAAAGTTATTTGTCATTCGTTATTCGCTACTTGGATGAATATTAACAAAACGTTTCGGAAATTCTATCCTGGTTATCTTTCAACTAAAACCAATAACAATTAACTAATAACGAATAACCCCCCAATTGGTTTTTTACTCAATTGGGATTAAAGCTTTTATAATCGAAGCCGCCACTTCCCTTGAGGTGAGGGTTGATGTATCCACTACAAAGTTTGCGGTCTTTTTATAAAGCGGTATTCTAACGTCCAAGACCTGTTGGATCTCCTCCAATGGATCTACCCCTGTAAGAGAAGGTCTGATTTTACCTACCCCCTGTTCCCTATTCATCCTTTTTCTAAGAACCTCAAGTTTTCCATCAAGCCAAACAATCCAAGCATTTTTTTTGAGGTTTTTCACATTATCTTCATCCATAACAACTCCACCACCTGTGGCGATGATCATGTTGTCTCTTCTTAAAACCTCTTCAATCAAGCTCTTTTCAATCTCACGAAAATAATCCCATCCATCCTTTGCAATGATCCTTTCAATAGAACATCCGGCATTACCCTCGATCAATTCGTCTGTATCAAGAAAATCCTTTTCCAATTTCCTCGCGAGAATCTTACCAACCTCTGTTTTGCCGCTGCATCGATAGCCGATAAGTACGATATTCATTTGATCACATTCCGATACTTTTGAAAAGTAGCAAACCCCAAAATAAAAAAACCGTGAGCTTTTGTCGGCCCACGGTTTTTAAAATTGCAAAAAATATCAATCAATCCATGGGCAGACGTCTCCCCCCAAAATAAAAATAGAAATAAAAGTTCTGCCAGGATTTATTGTTTGTCATTATTATCAGTTTGCCTTTTATATATACTTATTTAAACAGTTCGTATACCACTAAATGTATCCTTCACTTTTGTCAAGAGAAAAATTTAAAATCGTAACATTTTAACCTTATGAAAGTAATTAGAACTATATAGCTTTAAAGGTTGTTAAATTTTTTACAATTAAAATATTACTTAAAACCAATTTTTTTCTTGACATTCTTTTCACTCTATCATAATATGATACTCGTTATGAATAACAATCGAAAAAATATCTTTATTAATTTTGGAGGAAACTGGTGGTGGCACAACCATAAAAGGGGGTCGTGCCTACTAAATACCTTATAAAGAAATTATAAATTAAGAAAACCGTGGGCGCCCCTCTAAGGGTCCCACGGTTTTTTTATTTAAAGCTTGCTAAAAGGCCGTGGGGTCGAAATCCTCACGGCCTTTTTTTATTTGGAGGAGAAATTTGAACATAAAACCTACATTATTCGAATTCAAACAGATGGCAAAGAAAGGAAACCTTATACCTGTTTATAATGAGTTTCTGGCTGATATGGAAACGCCTGTTTCAGCCTATTTGAAGATTAGAGACAAATCCTTTTCCTATCTTCTTGAGAGTGCTGACGGCGGAAAGAGATGGGGCCGTTACAGTTTCATTGGATTCAAGCCATTCTTAACGGCAATAGCTCAGGGTCGAGAGATGGAAATAATCGAAGGAAGCAAAAAAAGAGTCTTAAAAGATATCGAGAATCCTATATATATTCTACGAAGTTTAATTAAAAAATTGAGACCGGTGACAAACAAAGACCTCTCCCCGTTTCAAGGTGGATTTGTGGGATATTTCAATTATGATCTGATCAGGAAATGGGAATATCTTCCCGGAATTTCTCCGCGGGATGCGAAGACTCCGGAGTCCATCTTTATGTTTTCCAGCCGTTTGATTATTTTCGACCATTTGACCCACAAGATCAAGCTAGTCTCCTTTGCTCATTTGCAAAAAAAAGACGATTTAAAAAAGCTCTATGATCAGACCTGTCAAGAAATAAATGAGACCGTCGAAACACTTAAACGTCCTCTCAATTCGATGACTGAGAAATATCCAATTTCATCAACAGGTCTTAATGCAGATTTTAATAAAGAAGACTTTGAGAAATCCGTCCTTAAAGCTAAGGATCATATTATCGCGGGGGATGCCATTCAGATAGTTCTTTCTCAAAGATTTTCAGGTAATGTATCGGGTGATGATTTTGTTCTTTACCGGAATCTTAGAAGTATCAATCCATCACCCTATATGTTTTATCTTAATTTTGGAGAGATAAAGTTAATAGGATCTTCTCCGGAGATCCTTGTACGGTTAACTGATGAAAAGATAGAGCTTCGTCCAATTGCAGGCACCCGACCAAGGGGTAATACATCGGAAGAAGATTTAGCCTTGGAAAAGGAGCTATTGGCAGACCCAAAGGAGCGAGCCGAGCATATCATGCTGGTCGACCTTGGTAGAAACGATGTTGGTAAAGCGGCAGCCCCCGGTTCTGTTACTGTTCCTCGTTTAATGGAAGTGGAACGATATTCCCATGTGATGCATATCGTCTCAAGGGTTGAAGGACAATTGGCACAAGGGAAAGACAGTTTTGATCTATTTATGGCAACTTTTCCGGCCGGAACCGTTACAGGAGCCCCCAAAATCAGAGCTATGGAAATCATCAGTGAGTTAGAGCACACACAAAGAGGTCCTTATGCCGGTGCAGTAGGCTATTTCGGTTTTAACGGAAATATGGATTTTTGCATTACCATACGTACCATTACTATTTTAGGAGATGAACTCTCCATTCAGGTGGGAGCAGGTATCGTATATGATTCCTCTCCTGAGGGAGAATATCAGGAAACTCTAAGAAAGGCCGATGCAATGTTCAAGGCTGTTGAAAGGGCTTGTGAAAAATGATTCTGATGATCGACAACTATGATTCTTTCACTTACAATCTAGTACAGATGCTTCAGTTGATAGGAGAAAACATTCACGTTTTTCGAAACGATCAAATGGATATTTCTGCTATTGAGGCTATGAGGCCTTCTTCGCTTGTTGTTTCACCCGGACCGGGTGCTCCTTTTCAAGCCGGGATCTCTATGGAGGCCATCTTTTACCTTGGCCCTAAAATCCCTGTGCTGGGTGTTTGCCTGGGGCATCAATCCATTGCTGAAACCTTTGGCGGCAAGGTGATCAAAGCTGACCGGATTATGCACGGTAAAATTTCCCAAATTTATCACGATGGGCGAACCATTTTTAAGGGATTGCCCAATCCTTTTGAAGCCATACGCTATCATTCTCTGATAGTTGACAGAAAGTCTTTGCCGGAATGTCTGGAGATAAGTGCCTGGACAGAGGAAGAGGAAATAATGGGTATAAGGCATTGTAAATATATAATTGAAGGAGTCCAATTTCACCCTGAATCGATTTTAACAGTTTTCGGTGAGCATATCATCAAGAATTTTATCAATATTTATAAATAAAGACATCGTCAAATAGTTGAGTTGTTAAGTGGTTGAGTCGACAACTTAACGAGATCTAAAATAAGGAGGAACTAATAATGATTAAAGAAGCAATCGCAAAGGTAGTCCAGGGAAACAACCTCGAGGAAAAAGAAATGAAAATGGCCATGGAGGAAATTATGACCGGCAAAGCCACCCCCGCTCAAATCGGCTCGTTTATCACGGCCCTTAGAATAAAAGGAGAAACCGTGGAAGAGATTACCGGAGCGGCTAAGGTTATGAGAGCCAAGGCCAGGAAAATACGCCTTAACAACAATCTGGTGAATATAGATCGGGATGAGATCAATGTGGAAGAAGAAACCATCCTTGATACATGCGGCACCGGAGGAGACGAGACTAACACCTTTAATGTCTCTACCGCCACCGCATTTGTAGCGGCCGGAGCCGGTGTAAGAGTTGCCAAGCATGGTAACAGGGCGGTCTCCAGTTTGTGCGGAAGCGCTGATGTCCTGGAAAACCTGGGTGTCAAACTAGACATTACCTATTCTGATGTGGAAGCATGCATCAAAGAGGTGGGAATAGGATTTCTTTTTGCCCCTCTTTTTCATGGGGCCATGAAACACGCCGTCGGTCCCAGACAGGAGATAGGGATTAGAACCATTTTTAATCTGCTGGGACCTTTAACGAACCCTGCCGGGGCAACAGCCCAGGTGCTGGGTGTATATGCTCCGGAACTTACGGAAAAAATAGCCAACGTACTTAAAAGACTTGGCACCAAGGAAGCCTTTGTGATTTGTGGTGAAGGAACCTTTGATGAGATAAGCATCTGTGGCCCAACCAGGGTCTCGCACCTGAAGAAAGGGAATATTGATACATTTGTAATGAAGCCGGAAGATTATGGTTTCAAAACGGCGGTTCTCGAGGACATTAAAGGTGGGAGTGCGCAAGAAAACGCCCATATAATCCGGGAAATCCTGGATGGCAAGAAAGGACCGAAGCGGGATATTGTCTTGCTTAATGCCGGAGCTGCCTTTATGGCTGCAGGTCTTGAAAGTGATTTCAAACAGGGTATTGAAAGGGCAAAAAATTCGATTGATTCCGGCAACGCCGGAAATAAACTAGATTCTCTTATCAATTTTACACAACAGTGTGTTAGTTTTGCCCGAGACTAACTAGTGCCCATCCACAATCTGAATAGACACTAAATATAAAGAGGATTCCCGTGCATGCAAGCTTAGAAAAGATTCTTGTCGAAAAACGTAAAGAAGTCGACATTTTAAAAAATAGAAATCGGTCGACTCATGGCGATAATAACGTACCACCTATCCGGGATTTTAAAGGTGTTATTTCCGTGCCTGACAAGATCAGCCTGATTGCAGAAATAAAATTTGCTTCCCCCTCCGCAGGTATCATTTGCAAAAAAACAGATCCAGTTACAATCGGCAAGATATATGAAAAGGCCGGAGCGGCAGCAATTTCACTTCTGACCGATAAAAAATTTTTTGGAGGAGATCTGAATCATTTATCTCGTTTGAAAAATGCAATATCTTTGCCTGTGCTGCGTAAAGATTTTATTATAGATAAAGTCCAGGTGAAGGAATCGTTCCTGGGAGGAGCAGATGCGACTCTCTTGATCGCTCGTATCTTGTCCCACCGGCAATTAAAGAACCTGCGGAATATATGCCATGATTTGGGGATGGCTGCACTGGTCGAAGTTCACGACAGACAGGATATCGAAAAGGCTGTTGCTTGTGGAGCTGATATCGTTGGAATAAATAACCGTGATCTCAACACCTTTAACGTCAGCCTTGAGACCACGCTAAAACTGGCTCCACTGGTGCCTGAAGGGCATATCATCGTCAGTGAAAGTGGTGTCAAAAACAAAGGAGACCTCCAATTGTTAAAACAGGCTGGAATTCAGGCCGTTTTGGTGGGAACAGGCTTGATGAAAAGTAAAGATATCGGGAAGAAAACAAGAGAACTGGTAGAGGCCTATCAGTAAGTAGGAGCAAAGGATGGTCAAAGTTAAGATCTGCGGTATTACAAATCCTCAAGATGCTTTTATGGCTGCCGACCTGGGGGTAGATATGCTCGGTTTTATATTTGCCTCAAGTCCCAGACGAGTTACTCCAAGACAGGCACGAGATATTATTCATGCTCTTCCTCCCTTTGTAAAGACGGTGGGAGTCTTTGTGGACGAAGGAATAAAAAATATGCAGGATATCATGAATTTTTGCGGTCTTGATCTAATCCAACTCCATGGAAATGAGCCTCCTAATGTTTGTAAGGAGTTTATGCCGCATACCATTAAGGCTTTCCGCATCAAGGACAAATTAAGCCCTCAAGCGATCAAACCCTATCACGGAAAGGTTAAAGCCCTTCTTTTGGACACTTATTTAGATAAAAAAAAGGGGGGAACAGGAAAAACATTTGACTGGGACCTGGCCGTCAGAAATAGGGGGATGGAAGTGCCAATTATTTTGTCCGGGGGACTGAGACCCTCAAACATCCAGAGAGCTATCTCAACCGTTCAGCCATATGCTGTTGATGTGAATAGCGGTATTGAAGAGTGCCCTGGAAAAAAGGAACCTCTCCTTATTAAAGAGTTAATGGAGAAAATCAAGCAAATCAATAGTGATAAACTCGTAAAAAGTCATTTGCGAGCGAGATTGAGCATTTTTGGAAAAAGATTCATGAAAAGCTGAACGTTAAAAATTGTCCCGCTAGGGCGGGATTTGAGGGCGGTAGCCCGAGTTCTTGCAATTTAGAGAAGCTTTTCATGAATCCCAAAAATGGTCACAGAGCGAACAAATTGTACTTTTTACGAAACCATCAATAGTGGAGGATATTTGGATGATTAACCGTGGTTATTATGGTAAATTTGGGGGAGCATTCATACCTGAGATCCTCACGGCTACCGTTGATGAGCTTCTGAAGGCGTTTGAAGCTGCCAAGAACGACCCGTCTTTCTGGAAAGAATATATGTATATTATGTCCACCTATTCCTGCCGACCTACTCCCATCACTTTTGCAGAAAATCTAACCCGCCACTTCGGAGGAGCCCGTATCTACATCAAGAGAGAAGACCTGAACCACACTGGAGCCCACAAAGTCAACAATGTCATGGGTCAGGGTCTTTTGGTAAAGCGGATGGGTAAAACCCGGGTCATTGCGGAGACCGGTGCAGGCCAGCATGGGGTTGCGACGGCCACAATGGCAGCTAAATATGGATTTAAATGTACCATATATATGGGAGAAATTGACGTAGCAAGACAAAGACCCAATGTCTTCTGGATGGAACGTTTGGGTGCTGAAGTTGTCCCTGTAAGAAAAGGAACTCGAATATTAAAGGATGCTATAAACGAAGCTTTTCGTGACTGGGTAACCAGCATGGATGATACCCACTATGTACTTGGTACTGCATGTGGCCCCCATCCTTTCCCTGAAATGGTCTCCTATTTTCAATCTATTATTGGTAAGGAGGCGCGTAGACAAATCCTTGAACTAAAAGGAAAACTTCCAGTCCGCGTTTATGCCTGCGTAGGAGGCGGATCTAATGCAATGGGAATTTTCAGCGGTTTTTTCAATGATCCAGTGGAGCTTGTCGGTGTTGAAGCAGGAGGCAAAGGTCTCGATTCCGGCCGGCATGCAGCACGCCTTGCCTCAAAAAAAGGGTCTGTGGGTGTAGCGCAGGGGTATAAGACATATTTTCTTCAAGACAGTGACGGTCAAATGAAAGAGACTTACAGTGTTGCAGCAGGGTTGGATTATGTGGGAGTTTCACCGATCCTTGCTTCGCTTCGGGAAGATGGCCGCGTTCGGTTTGAAGCAACCACCGATCATGAGGTGCTGGATGCTTTTTCCCTCACCATTGAAAAGGAGGGTTTGGTGCCGGCTCTGGAGTCTGCCCATGCATTTGCCCAGGCTTTCAAAGAGATCGCAGATCTGTCGAAAGACGACATCGTCCTGATCAATCAGTCGGGAAGAGGCGATAAAGACATCTTCACCATTGCCGATGCATTCGCCGATCAAAATTGGCGAAAATTTATAAATAAAAAGGCGGAGGAATATCGTGCTTGAGACGTATCTTCGAAAAAGGTTGGAAAAAAACAATATATTACTTATGACCCATATCGTCCTCGGTTATCCTTCATATGAAGATTGCTTTAGAATCATCCAAACAATGGTTGCTGCGGGGGTCGATCTTATGGAATTGCAAATCCCTTTTTCCGAACCGATTGCCGACGGCCCCGTGATCCTTCATGCCAATCAGAAAGCCTTGGCAAACGGTGTCACTATCCAGGGATGTCTTGATTTTGTTCAAAAGGTCACTCAAACTTTTGACATCCCTTTTCTCATCATGAGTTACTATAATATCTTTTTTAGGTACGGCGTGAGGGATTTTGTCTCTGCCATGTCACAAAGAGGCTTGCAAGGTGCGATTATCCCCGATCTTCCGCCAGAAGAGGGGAAGGATTATTTCAGCGCCATGAGAGAACACAAACTTGCTCCTATTTTTATATACTCCCCCACCACACCGGATCAGCGCATGAAATATATCGCTTCCTTTGCCCGTGGCTTTATTTACTGTGTTGCCCGCAAAGGAGTCACTGGTAAGACAACAAGCTTCTCAGGTGAGTTGACAAAATACCTTGCCCGTTGCCGCAAGACGACAAATCTTCCGCTTGCACTCGGTTTTGGAGTGAAGGAAAAAGCAGATATCGATTATCTGGAAGGAAAAGCAGACATCGCCGTCGTTGGTACCCAAACGATCAGAATAATGGAGAATGAAGGGGTCGCTTCTGTTGGAGATTTTATACTAAGCTTGATAAACTCGTAAGAGGATTGTTAATCGTCGTAGTCTCCATCCTCCCCTTTATCTGTGGAAAGTAAAGCGGCTCGTTCAGCGATCTTTTCCGGCGTCCAATCTTCAGGATCTTCAATCCTATCTCCCTTCGACCCAAGATCATATGAGCCGGCCTTAAGAATTGATTCAATGGCAAATGGTGCAGTATCCTTTGCGTTAAAGACATCTACAAGCATGTTATAGACAAATTCTTCAACTCTTTTAGACATTCTTTCTCTAATCTCTTTAGGTTGTCCCAGCAGTTTGTTTTCAAAAGGAAGATTTAGTTTCTTGTAGTTTCCTCCTTTTAATCCGGCTGATTCAGCATGGGCAACCATTTCGGCCCACAGCTCTTCTGTAACACCTTCATCTTTAATTTTGATAAAACTACCGTTTTCATCAAGTATAGCATTCCCGTAATCGTTCACCTCAAGACCCCACGAAATCATCTGTAGCGCTGTGGCCACATTTGCCTTGGTCGTTCTGGTTTTTGCAGCTATTTCTCTTAATCGGTCTGAATTGTTTCCGGATGTGCCATGCTGGGCGCCTGAAATTTTGTATTTATCCAATGCCTCATGGACATCAGTTGTTAAACCAAGCTGTATTCCCTGATCACTTGCCTCAATTCCGTGTGTCGTGCCGTTATTTAAGGCGATCCAATCCGGAAAAATACTATGAGCATTCAGGCCCTGTATGAGAAATAAAGCTTCGTCGACAGTTGAAAGTCCTAATTTCCCTTTAATCTCACCAATTTCAGTTTCAAGTCCTGCCCATTTAGGAACAAAAGGATACAACTCTATATTAGCCAACAGATTTTTATCATCCGGCATATGCGATGCATCAATGGCAATAGATGTAATACCGGTTTCAAACAGAGTTGGGATCTCGATTTTTGCCTCATCTATATCTTCTTGTTTCTTAATTCCATAATGATCAGCATGTATAGCCACGGGAATTGTGATATTTAATTCATTACAAAAGTCATCCACCAGTCTTGCAATATTCCAGTAATTAACGGCGCAATAGGCATTGCCGCCACCCTCTGATTTTGCGATCTCTATTATGATCACTGAGTTTGCTCTCTGCGCAGCTTGCAGGGCGCCGCGTATCACAAAGCTGTTTCTACCGTTTGCAGCCATAGAAATGGCCTTGCCCTTTTCAAGCATTGCCGCATCAATGAATTTTCCACTTATTATCAATGCTTTTGAATTTGGAAAAAGTTTTGCTATATTTGGCGGGCGTCCTATCTCAAGGGCTTTCTCAAAATCTGTTGTTGGCATAACTTAATCTCCTTATTTAAATGATACAAAACACTCTCGCTAAAAGGTCACTTTTCTGGTTTTTTACGAGTTCATTAAATTTATTTCAAATATCACTATTTTTTGATCTGACAATTTCGATAATCTCAAGTATTTCTTCCTTTAATGATAGGGGTGCAAATACTTCACCCCAGCCTTTTTGAAACTGAAACAACCCATCATATGCAGTATCATAAAATGATCTAATCCGATGGGGAATATTTTGCTCGTTCAAGATAGAGTCTATAAGTTGCGCTTCTATTGTGTTTTCCAATACCACTATCTTAATAAACTCTTGTGTATGTATTTCATTCATAACCTGAGACCTTTGAAAAAAGTCCCCTCTTACTCAATTATAATTGTCTTTTTTTTTGCTACTTTATCATTATATGCTTTAACTTCCGTATTGAATGCCTTTCTCTTTTCTTCATATTTTTTTATCTTTTCATTAAATTTCTGTACCTTCTTATTCGATGCTTTGGTTTTTTCATTTGTTTTTAAATTTTGAATGTTTTTATCGATTTCTTCTTTTTCTTTCAGCAAGGCCTCGTATTCTGCATCCAATTCTTTCTTTTTAGCATCAAGCCCTTTTTTTATCTTAAAAAGATTGGTATCTTCAATTTGCATTGCTTTTTCTTGTCCATCTAATAATTGCTTTTTCTTTTTATCTACATTTGTATTATCTTTTATGTCATCAGCATCAGTTCGAGATTCGATATACTTTCTAACACCTTCACGCTGATTTAGCGGAACCTTTGTTAAATCATCTGTAAACTGGATGTTGCCCTCTTCATCTATAAATTTATAAAATTCAGCCGAAGCCGGAACAGAAAAAAGCACAAGAATAAGCAATATTATCCACTTCCCCTGGTTCATTGGTCAACCCTCCTAACCCGGCCAAGCCGGTCATAGTGTAGCGGAGATCCCTTCTGCATTGAAGGAGACCTTTATATTTACTTGGATTTCATTATACCGAAAAACTTATGCTATGAATTTAGCACATGTTGGGTTTAAATGCAAATATTGGTCAAATAAACAGAATTATATCTCACTTTTGGTATAAATACAGATCTCGTTAAGTCGTCGACTCAATCACTAAACTATTTGGCGATGTCTAAAAAACAGAATATTAATTTATGATAAACTCGTAAAAAGTCATTTGCGAGCGAGATTGAGCATTTTTGGAAAAAG
>CAZQOH010000033.1:0-14058 GCA_964594355.1 uncultured Desulfobacterales bacterium | reverse complement strand
CCTAATTTGGGGTGCGAAACATGAGTTACGAATTTTATATGCTTGAGCTATTTCGAAATCTCTCAAAGGATAAGGCTAATACATACGGGATAGTCCTATCTTCATCGGATATTTCATACGATGTGAAAAAGGAGGGGAAGAGATGGAGTATTTGGGTCGATGAGACAACCTATGAAAGGGCCCTAAACACTATTGAACAATATATTGAGGAGAACCAGGATTTCCTTCTATCGGATGAAGCTCCCGGTCATGAATATCAAAAGACATTTACGGGAATATGGGCATCCATTATTCTGCTGGCATGTTATATAGCAGTCAAAATGGGCAATGACGTCCAGCTTAATATTAGGGCGTATGGCTCATCAGCCTTTCACATTTTACACGGAGAATTATACAGGACCGCTACTTCACTGATGCTTCACGCGAACGCCTTGCACCTGTTAAGTAACATACTTGGTATTGCCTTATTTGGCACTGCCGTCTGTACCATAACGGGCTGGGGTGTTGGCTGGCTTATGATTCTTGCCACCGGTATAGCAGGCAATCTGGTGAACGCCGGTTTATATACAACAGGCCATCTTTCAATCGGGGCCTCCACGGCGGTCTTTGGAGCAATAGGTATTTTAGCTGCGCATCAATTTTTCAAAAAGTTTAGGGTGCCCGGCCAGAGAATAAAAGCATGGCTTCCCTTGGGTGGGGGGTTAGCCCTGCTTGGTTTTATTGGTTCTGGGAAACATGTTGATCTTACGGCTCATCTTTTTGGTTTTTTGGCAGGTATTATTATGGGGTCTCTTTACGCTATTTTAGTAAGACGGCCAATAGCAAGGTCATATCAAGTATGTTGTCTCCTTATTACTATAAGTATTCTTGTCTTATCTTGGATGAGGGCTTTTGGCAATATATGAGAGAAAGTGCCTAAAATTAGTCAGGGACCTCACTATTTGAGGCAACTCAATTATTTACTACCCTAATTGAGCGAAAATAATACTCAATTAGGCGTTAATTGTTAATTGTTATTCGTTATTAGAATTTGATGATCGTCTCATTTTATAAATCCATGATTGATGAAATATAAAAACGGATTTTATTCTTTTTAAACGATTAACCAATAACAAATAACGAATAACTCCCAATTGGTTTTTTACTCAATTGGGGTAGTATCTTAAGGAAGCTTTTCTTTTTAGTTCTCTTGATCCCTGCAAGATAATATCAAACAGTTCAGGAATATCGCTCTCCTCCAAGCATGAAAAGGCTATTCTCAGATTCTGTTCTCCTATTGAAATAAGACCTACACCATATTTTTCAAGCAGGTGTATCCTGAGTGCTTCAGCATTTACCTTCTTTAGTCTAATACACATAAAATACCCGGAATTAAAGGGATAAACGTCCCATGCTTCATTGTATTTGGAATCCGAAAGAACTTCTTTAATCAGTTTCGCCCTTTTTCTTAGTATTTCGCCCTTTTCTTTTTTTTCAATTGGATAAGTTTTATCCTGCATGGATCTTAAAATGATAGACTGACTTAGGTGAGAAGCATTAGATATGGAACCTCTTACGCATCCTGCGGTCTTCTTTTCAAGGGCATCATAAACAGACCCGGAATCACTCTCGATTTTACATCCATATGTGATAAAACCGACTCTTAGACCCCAGACGTAGTTCTCCTTAGTGGCCCCATCAAGCTTGATTGTAAGGAGTCTGGGATGTTGATTGCAAAGACGAGCAAAAAATGATTCTTTCATTGTTTCTTTTTCATAAAAAAGGCCAAAATAGGAATCATCACAAGCAGCGATTATGTTTGTACCCTCCTTAGCCACATCTGTCAGGATCTTAACGGTCCTGTCCCCCTCTTCTTTACTTACCGTATAGCCGGAAGGGTTATGAGGAAAATTTAGCAAAACAATTATCTTGTCATGTTTTAATGCCTCCTCTTTGACTTTTTTCTCAAAGGCGGCAAGATTATATTTGCCATTTTTAGAAAATATGGGATACGTAGTTATCTTTGCTTCCTTCCGGACATTTAAAATCATGTTGTAGTTTCCCCACATCATGTCAGGTAAGATTACTACATCACCAGGATCAATCCAGATATCTGCAAATGTACTAACAGCGTGAGTAATACCGCATGTAACTACCGGGAGGCTTATTTTTCTATTTGCAAGGGAAGGGTTCTTTTCAACCAAAGACTCCTGCCATATTTTTCTCAATGCTGGAATTCCAAAAGACGATGCATAAGTTAAAGATTCTCTTGGTCGGATGCCGGTAATAGCGCTCTTGATAGAAGAAAAATGCATGATTCTCCCCTGCTCCGTAGCTATTCCGGCTGTTGCGTTCAACTTGTGTGCTTTTTCCTTTGCTTCTGCGCTCTGGGTCAAAATCCCCTTAGGGAAAAATAGGTTTTTGCCGATATTGGACAACATTTCTATAAGCTTAGGGTTGCCCTTTTCTATTATGCTGTTAAGTTGCTTTGCTAAAGGATTCATAGATATCATTTCCTATAGGGATAATTGATAGTTTCGTAAAAAGCCAGAAAAATGACTTTTTACAAAAGTTTAAGTGATAGGTAAAACTTAAATCCTAACCTGCCCGCCATCGCAAGCTCAGGCGAGTCGGTCGGGAGCTTGATGAATTCGTCTTTTCACTAATTCATCATAATGAACATGAAATTTATTAAAGTTAAGATGGAGCAAAGTCAAGTGAAAAGAGAGTGGAAAATCAGAAAAATAAAAAACCCCGCCTTCAATTTGAGCGGGGTTCACCTTTAGATCGCAGGTAATATTACCTTTTGTGCCGTTTGGATGCCTTGAGCGGATTCATCTTCGATTTGTTTTGTGAAGAGACTGTGGCAATATGAGATGCGAGGTTACAATTCCCATTTTTCCATTTTAAAGAAGGGTCCGGACAGGCCGCACAATACCAACCTGACTGGTACTTAGCGCCACGATTGCAACCATTGCACTGCTCTACGATCTCATGGCAAAGCCCACCATTAAATGAACACCCCTTTACAGTCATAAAAGGACATTCCATATCATCTCGAACCGTTTTACAAACCATTTTAACCACCACCTTTCTATTTATTTTATATATTTTGCTCTTTTCTTTATCCTAGTGTCAATAATTACCGTGCTGTTGCCCAAATCCCTTTGAGCGGTCATTAAAGCGCTTTTTTGCAAATAAATCTTGGCGAAGTGGAAGATCAGTGCTTTCAACTGTTTGAGCCCGAAGGGCGAGTTTTGAAAGCACCTGGAGCAAGCCTTAGATTTATCAAAAAACGCTTTAGACAAAGCGAAAAGGGATTTGGGCAACAGCACGGTACCGATTCATAGCGCATGCTTTGAATAAGATCGAGGAATATAATCAGGCAATCATAGCTTGTCAACTAAAAATTTAAAAATATAATTGATTTATCAAAACAGCAAAATTTAAAAGAGTGCTTGATTTTTGTTCAAAAAATTGACAAGTTAGCTATGATGTGATTATCCGGTCTTCAAGACAAAAACACAAAGGAAATTTTGCATATGATCCTAAACGAAGCTATTAAAGTTCTTAGAATTGAAGCGGAAGGGATACTTCAACTGGCAGACCGTATTGATGAGGCTTTTGCTAAAATGGTTGAATTAATCTACAATTCAACCGGTCGGTTAATTATTGCCGGTATAGGAAAATCCGGAATAGTGGGTCGAAAGATCGTAGCGACGCTAAACAGCACAGGGACAAGGTCTTTATTTTTACATCCTGTTGAGGCAATGCATGGAGATCTCGGTATTGTAAGCAAAGACGACATATTTATTGCTCTTTCCAATAGCGGTGAAACCGATGAACTCATAATTCTTGTTTCGAGTATTCAAAAGATCGGCTGCACTATTATCGCCTTTACAGGAAATAAGAATTCCACGCTGGCTAAGCACAGTGACATGGTGATTGATGTCGGCGTCGATAAGGAAGCATGTCCTTTGGGTCTTGCTCCTACTGCAAGCACTACAGCGCTTCTTGCTATGGGAGACGCCCTTGCCGTGGTTCTTAGCAACAAAAGACATTTCAATCAGAGTGATTACAAAAAGTTTCATCCCGGCGGAAATATAGGGCAAATGCTTTCAAGCAAAGTTAGAGACATCATGCTGACAGGAAAGTCTCTACCTATTGTTTTTGAAGGTGCAAGCCTGGAAGAAGCAATCGAAAAAATAGATCGTTTTAGATTAGGGACAACCCTTATTTTAAGATCTGATGATACCCTTTCCGGAATAATTACTGATGGAGATTTAAGACGTTTAATCGCAAAGAAAAGGCCAATTTTTGAATTAACAGTTGAAGAGGCCATGACAAAAAATCCACGAACTGTTGGCCCTGATTCCCCGACTTATGACGCCCTGAACATGATGGAACAACACCAGATTACGGTACTTCCTATAACAGACCCCGGTGGAAAGATTCATGGAATTTTGCATCTGCACGACATATTAGGAAAGGGCAAATTCAAATTCAATGGAACGTAAATTTGATGAACTCGTAAAAAGTTAGAAAAAGGCCGTTTATACAACTTATAATGAATTACGATTTTATTAAAACAAAGATACCGGTAATTGGAGAGGAAAAGATACCATCACCTATCCAAAGAGGAAAAAGGGGTGCACAAAGCCAAAGTTTTGTTTCCGACACCGAAAGGATTATAACCGACGTAAATTTGAACAATCTGACTATGATGATCGAGGAAGGAAAAGAGATTCCTTCTTTTGAAATGGCCGGCCCCAGGAGAAAAATATATTTTGATCCAAGCAAGCTAAAATGTGCTCTTGTTACATGTGGTGGTTTATGTCCCGGTTTGAACGATATCATCCGTTCAATTGTTCTGGAGCTTTTCCATGGTTATGGTGTTCGGAATATTTGCGGGATCCGTTTCGGGTTACAGGGTTTTATTCCAAAATATGGCCATGATGTTATGAATCTTAAGCCGGAAACTGTTGTTAATATACTCGAGATGGGTGGCACGATCCTCGGTTCCTCAAGGGGGCCTCAGCCAATAGATGAAATTGTCGATTGTTTGGAAAGAATGAACATCGGCATCCTTTTTATGATCGGAGGTGATGGAACCCTTATGGCAGCATGCAAAATAGCTGATGCTTTTTCAGAAAGGGGTTTAATGATAAGTGTTGTTGGAATACCAAAAACTATTGATAACGATATACATCTGGTATCACGGTCTTTTGGTTTTGATACAGCTGTTGATGTGGCAACTCAGGCGATCAGGGGGGCTCATTATGAGGCGATGGGGTATCCCAATGGAATAGGCCTAATAAAACTAATGGGAAGACACTCCGGTTTTATCGCTGCAACAGCCGCCCTGGCTCAACAGGATGTTAATTTTGTACTGATACCGGAGGTTGACTTTGATCTTGAAGGCTCAAACGGTTTGCTTGGAGCCATTGAAAGCCGGCTGAATCAAAGGGGGCATGCGGTAATAGTGGTAGCTGAAGGAGCCGGCCAGAAGTTTTTCGAAAATGAAGTAAAAGAGCTTGATGAATCAGGAAACGTCAAACTAAAGGATATAGGGCTCTTTCTGAAAGATGAGATGTCGTCCTATTTCAAAGCTAAAAACATTGAAATATCGATAAAATATATCGATCCTAGTTACATGATTCGCAGCCTGCCCGCAAACGCTAATGATCGTGTGTTCTGCAGTTTCTTGGGGCGTGACGCTGTCCATGGTGCAATGATCGGAAAAACAAAATTCCTCATTAGTTACTGGAACAACAACTTTGTTTATGTACCTATGATTGCATCTGCGGGAAAGCGCAAGCATGTCGATCCGAATGGGAAATTATGGCTTAGCGTTCTTGAAGCAACCGGGCAGGGTTCATTGAAAAACGATTGATTCACAACCCCTCAATCCTCTAATTCTACTTCAACAAATTTATTCCCTTTTATTTGAAGAATATAGATTTTTTTATAAACATCCCCTTTATTATCAAATGAAGTAGGCCCTGTTATTCCTTGAAAATCATTAAGGTTCAGCAGAGCATCTTTAAATGTATTTCTGTATCGAACATCGGGTATGTTGATAACTGTTTGAAATAATATCATGGCAGTATCATAAGCTATCGCCTCAATTAATCCCGGTTTTTCTTTGTAAGTTTTTTTAAAAAGCTTTACAAATTCTTTGACGTTTTTTGAAGTGCTCCCTGCAAAAAAACCATCTGTTATTACGGCATCTTGAATATATTCCTGTGTCATCTTAATCAACCTATTAGAATGCCAAATATTGGTGCCAAGAAGATACACATTTTCAATATCATAAAAGGCTAACTGCGGTATAATAAGCTCAGCTTTTTTCGGTGATTCCGGTATGAAGAGGGCGTCAAAATCAACAATGGCTTCCGGTTCTATATCAATATTATTTTCTTCCTCTGCATTCGCATAATTTTCCATAATCTCCTGATCATAATAATATTCTTCATTTTCTTCATCGCCTGCCATAGTACTCTTATCTTTCAGATCTTCAGGTATTTCATAATAAAGCCCTACTATCTTTTTAATAGGATCAGCAAAGTCTGTATCAACAGGTTTGTATGATTCAATACCAACAATCTTTCCTCCATAGGCAATAAGCTCATCCCAAAATAGATTCATAAATGTTATTCCATAATTTTCATTTGGATAAAGAATTGCAAAATTTTTGAGCATAAGTTCTTCGATTGCATACGATACCAGGGTTCTTACCTGCATTTTTGGGGTAAGGAAATTTCTGAAAACATATTCCCCCACATCGGTGATATTCTCTTTCTGGGTTAAAGTAATGATGGGGATGCCAATATCCTGCGCCTCAAAGGCGGCTGGTACAGCCGTAAGAATAGGACCTAAAATGGCTGCAACCTGTTTTTGAAACAATTCCCTTACAGCAAGGACAGCCATATTAGGGTCAGATTTTGTATCTTTAATAATTATCTTTATAGTAGGGTTAATGTCTTTAAAACTGAATTGATTCAAGGCAAGTTCGATACCTTTTAATGCCCTTTTTCCATAAGTTTTGTATCGACCGCTAAGAGGGAGTAAACATCCTATGGTGTTGGGGCTGAATATGAATTTTTTATTAAGCTCTTCAACAAGGGCTTTTGCCTGCTGTGTGTTTTCATGCACGGGGAATTTTTCTATAAACTTCGATAGTGAATATACAGCTTCTGCGTAATCTTTTATTTCGGCTTTATCAATCCCAAGTTGGAACATTAGATATGCCTGTAGCAGCTCATCGTCCAAGTATTTTAAGAGAAATATAATTTCTGATATTGTAATTTGTCTGAAAGCCTCTTTCAGCTTTTCTATTATAACCTCTTTTCCCGGTCCTTCAGATTCTTCCAATGCAATAGCATATGAATATGTGGCATCTATAGGAAAACCCAAGGCCATGTTGGCATCACCCAAAATCGCATATGTTCTGAAAAGATGAATCTTATAGACACCTTTATCAAAAACGCCGGTTGCCTGTTTGATAACTTCTTTATATTTACGTTCGTTGTAAAAAGTTAGAAGTATTTCAACTATGGCATCCGAAACAAAAAAATTGTTCGGATATTCATCAATCAGACGCATATAAGATTTGCGGGATTCATCATAGTTTTCAAATACACTATATATTGCCCCTATCTTCATCAATGCGGGAGCAGCAAAAGGTTTGTCAGGAAATATGGATAAATACTCATTATAAAGTTCAAGAGCCTTATCATAGGATTGATCAAGAAACTCTTTTTCAGCTCTTGAGAAAAGAATATAATCAAAATCAAGCTCTTCATGCACTAAAGGTTTTTCAGGTTTTAGTGGTTCAAAAGGCTTTATAATCTCTATAGGTTTTACAGGCTCTCCAGGTTTTACAGCTTCTGCAGGTTTTACACTCTCTGCAGGTTTTACACTCTCAGCAGGTTTTACACGCTCTGCAGGTTTTACAGGTTCTGTAGGTTTTACAGGTTCTGTAGGTTTTACAGACTCTTCAGTAATAATTGGTTTTTGTGCGCAAGCAAAGCAAAAACAAGCTAATATTATGATTATAATTAGGTAAATTGATTTCATAAGAAAAACTATATTACGCAAATATTAAACTAATGCAAACCATCGACCCCATGTACTTCTTCCTTCTGTTTTAGCTACCAAAATATCTTCAAGAAATGTTGTTAGGTTGCTCCCTTTTAATCTATCGCTCCTACATCAACAATATCAGATACATTGATTTCCAACATTTTCAAACTTGCTAAAATCCTAGCCGTATTTCTGGAAATTGCGGGGAATTTATCTCCAAAACGGTTTAGTTCCTCGGCTGTCTTTTTCATTGACTGTATCTTTATGTTAATATCATTCAAATCAATTTTTAGGTCCATAATTTCTTTATGTATCCTCTTTAGTGTTTCTTTCTTAAATCTTTAAACCGCTTTGCCTTAATTTCATAACGCGGCAGTGTGTCGTAATTGCAGAATTCCAAATTGTATCGAAGATTGGTTTTAAGTCTGAGCTGATCTATAAGCTGAGATTCTAAGAGCCGACGCTGATCCAGAGCATCAGGTAAAAGCTCTATTTTGAGCAAGATTTTATCTACATCTCCCACTTTGTCAACTACCACCTCATATTCATCACTTAGTCCGTCTATCCCTCTGACCACTTCCTCAATGGCTGACGGTGCCAATAGAACCCCTTTTACCTTAATAATATCATCTGCCCTACCGACGACACCTCCTTTAATAAGTCTGAAAATCCGTCCGCATTGGCATGGTTCTGAATCCCACTCAATCAAGTCTTTGGAGTCAAATCGGATACAGGGCTGAGCTTGGCGGTCGAGGGCGGTGATAATCATCTTACCCCTTCGCCCGGGCTCAATTATGGGTTCACCGGTTTTTATATCTTCAATCTCCACCAAGAAAAGCCCTTCATTTACATGCATACCCCCAGGCTGATGCCGGCACTCATAAGACCATGCGCCGATTTCAGTTGCACCGGCATGATCAAAAACTTTTGCTCCCCATGTATCTTCCATTCGTTTCTTAGTGCTGGGGATACTGGCTCCCGGTTCTCCTGCACAAGTTATCTTGTTAATTGTCATTTTTGACGGATCTATATTCATTTTTCCGGCTGTTTCCGCCATCCCGAGAATATAAGTCGGAGTGCCCATCATGGCGGTTGCCTTTAATTCCTGAATCTTGAGAATCCTGGCCTTAGTATCCAAAACACCACCCGGTACAACCTCGCATCCCATTTTTTCTGCAGCATAGTGACCGGCCCAGAATGCAACGAAAATGTTATATCCGAAGGGTATAAAAACACGGTCTTTAGCACGGTATCCCTGGGCCCAGAGTATATAAGACCAGCATTCCGACCACCATTCCCAGTCCTGCCATGTATCCGGCTGATATACGGGCTGTCCCGTGGTTCCGCTTGTCTGACGGAATTCAGTCACTTCTTCAAGCGGAACACAAAGAGCATCCCCATAGGGAAATGGATCCTTTTGCTGTATGTCTCGCATCATTGCTTTTTCTACAGTTGGAACATGTTTAATATCTTCAAAGGAACGGATATCTTCAGGTTTCATTCCGGCTTTTTCATAGAGATTTCTGTGGAATTTTGAATGGTTATATGCCCATTTAAATATCCGTTTAAATTTATTTAGTTGGAGATACCGGATCTTTTCCCGTGGAAGGGTTTCCATGATGGGATTCCAGTATTCTTCTTCGACAATCATGTGTGATCCTCTGATTTTTCGTAAAAAGCTAAAACCTAAAACTTGATGAAATCCGTTTTGTTTATGAATTCATCAATACATAAGTGTGAGTAAAAAGAGAATAATCTGGGATAGGATCATCAGAATAATGGTGCCAATAATTACTGCAAGCAGGAAAGGTATTATGAGACCTTTGCAAAACACCTCCTTTCGCCCAATTTCTGCGATCCCGATGAGCGGGATTCATTTTTCAAAGGTTTCTAATCGATCAAAATTCAGATTGAAAGCGGTCAGCGGTCAGCCTGCTGGCCACTGACCGCTAATTTTAATTCCCATAAAGATTTTTTGCGATATCAGTTGCTTCTGTGATTATGCGGTCAAAAAGCTCATGAACCGTGGGAATGTCATGAACCATGCCTACTCCCTGGCCGCATGAGATCATGCCCGTATCCAGGTCGCCCTTGTCGTACATCATTTTGGCCTTTTCACCTGTAGCGATGCTTAGGATTTCCGGCAGGCCGGCCTGGTTTGCTTCCAAGTCTGTAACTTTTTTGGCTGCGGCATTTGCCCAGACCCTATGGGTAGCGCCGATGGAACGCATAACAAGCATGGTATCCAGTTCACTGGCATCTACCAGTGCCCTTTTCAGATTTTCATGGATAGGTGCCTCCCGGGTGATGAGCAAACGTGTGCCTATAATGACGCCCTGGGCCCCAAGAGCAAGTACCGCAAGAAATCCCCTGCCATCTGATACGCCCCCACCGCCGATTAGGGGAACTTTGATGCTCTCGGCCACCCGTGGAACCAGGGTTAAAGTGCCGATATCCAGTTTGCCGGTCGCTCCACCGTTTTCATACCCAACAACCGTGATGATATCGGCGCCCATGCTCTGAACCTTCAGGGCGTAGCGGACGCCCACACACTTATGAATCCAAATCATACCCGCTGCCTTGAAACGCGCACACAGGTCCTCGGGCGCAGAGTGTCCTGATGTCTCCACAATCTTTACCCCCTTTTGAATCAAGACATCCATGTATTCATTGTTATCAATGGGGCGCATCGATGGAAAGAGATTCAGGTTAACCGCAAAAGGTTTATCGGTGAGATCTTTGACCTGGTCAACAGCATCCGCAAAGGCCTCTTTGCTCTGGTATATGGCTGAGGCAAGCACGCCCAGTCCTCCGGCATTTGAAACTGCCGCGGTAAATTCCGGCATTGTAATCCACATCATTGTCCCGCCGACAATGGGATACTTGATACCCAGCATCTCCGTGATCTTATTTTGAAACATTTGCAACCTCCTATCTTATCGATTTAAGATTAACCTTTTTGCTTCTCCATTTCTTCATCTCTCAGTACGCGACGCAGGACTTTTCCTATATTCGATAAAGGAATTTCATCTCGAAACTCTAAGATTTTGGGGCGTTTGTAACCGGCCATATTTTCTTTGCAGAAATCGAAAATTTCCTGTTCCGTGGCGGTTTCGCCCGGTTTGAGCTGGATGAAGGCTTTCACGACTTCGCCGCTCTTGGCATCGGGTATACCCACCACGGCGACCAAAGCGACTTTGGGGTATGTGAAAAGGATGTCTTCAACTTCCCTTGGGTAAACATTAAAACCACCCACCAATATCATGTCCTTTTTGCGGTCGGTAATGATAAAGTAGCCATCTTCATCCATATGACCGATATCGCCGGTTAAAAAGTAACGGTTGCCGTCGATCTCGCGGAAGACGACCTCATTTTCCTGAGGTTTGTTCCAGTAACCCTGCATTACCTGAGGACCACAGATGGCGATTTCACCGTCCTCGCCCTGGGGCATTTCTTCCAGGCCGGTGTCAATATCAACGACCTTCATATCCGTACCTGGAATGGGAAAGCCTATGGAACCGATCTTTCGAGTTTCCCGATCGGTTGGGTTGGAACTTGCTACAGGGGCGGTTTCACTGAGGCCGTAGCCCTCAAAAATTATGGAGCCGGTTTTTTCTTCAAATTGCTTGCATACTTCCGGCGGTAATGGCGCACCTCCGGAAAAACAACCCATAAGTGAAGACAGATCGAATTGGTCGATCAGGCTATGGTTGGTGAAGGCTACGAAAATGGTCGGTACGGCCGGCATAAGCGTAGGCCTATATTTTTGTACGGATTTGAGAACCTCGGTAAAGGGTGGGTTTCCGGCGCGAGGATCCGGGATACAAACCAATTTACTGCCGGAATAAGCGGCGTTAAGCATTGCAACGGTCAATCCGAAGCTGTGATACCATGGCAAGACCCCAAGAAAGGTGTGAAACCCGCCTTTTTTGGTCTTTTCCGGTTTGCCCCCTTCCTCGTGAATAATGCGACCCCATTCCTCTAAGGCCTTTAGGTTGTAAACAAAGTTAGAGTGTGTCAAGGCGGCTCCTTTCGGCACGCCTGTTGTTCCACCCGTATAGATGATTACCGCCAGATCCTCGGTTGGGTTAATTTCAATAGAAGGTGCTGTCGGCTTGGCTGCAGCTACAACATCATCAAAAAAGAGATGACCGGGCTGGTAGTTTTCAGCCTTAGGGATTTTTCCCAGAAGGCCTCCCAGAAAACCTTTCAGCCAGGGCAGGTAAGATTTAACACTGCAAATAACAACCGTCTCTACGTCTGTCCCTTCCATGGCTTTTACAGTAGTCGAATAAAACTGGGGATGGTCCATGCAGAAAATCACTTTGGCCCCGGAATCTTTGAGTTGAAAGTTCAGCTCGCCTGCCGTGTAAATCGGATTACAGGTAACACACACAGCCCCGGCTTTTAGGATGCCGAAAAAGATTTCAGGGTAATGGGGCAAATTGGGTAGAAAAATAGCCACCCTGTCCCCTTTTTGGATACCTTTGGAAACCAGAAAGTTAGCAATCCTATCGGCAGAGTCTTTGACCCGAGCAAATGTTCGGGTGGCGTCATTAAAGATTGTATAAACCAGGTTGGGATACTTTTGTGTGGATTCATCCAGGACGGAAAACAAGGGTTTTTCGTAACCTGAAATGTCAAAAGAAACACCTTCGGGCCATTTGGCACCATGCCAGGGTTTAGTTGTCATGAGAATCTCCTTTTTCGAATATGTTCATAAAAAGCCTTGAGACCGATTGGCAATCCCTACTTTTCGGTTTACCCGCGCTTTGAATATAGAAAAAGGGGACATGTGTGTCAAGCTATAAAGCATCAAATGGTTTTGTTGGGTGTAGGGCGGGCGACATCTCCTTATTCTTTTTCCTATTTTTATTTGTAATATGAAATCTAAAAAATATGTTCAATAAGGCAAGGATGCCGCTAAAATCCAAATATATTAAATTAGCAAAACCAATATTCCATAAATTTATTTTCCATATAATGGAAATTATTTTTTTATAATATAAAATTATTTATTGACAATAGTAGTCATTATTGTTAAAAAAGCTTCATTATATGGAAAACGATTCCCTATATTGTGGAAAATAAAAACTCCTGTGGATGTTGGGAATGATTACCCCATAACAAGATGTGCGTATGACAACTAAAACAGATGAAAAAGAAAGAAGCTATGTGAAATTGAAAAAAGATCGTCATAGGAAATCAAAATCGAGTATCTTATCCCAAGAAGGGGCTCAAAGCGTTCACCGAACGGTATCATTATTACGTACAGTCGCTGAATACAATGGTCGAGGTTCTCGTTTATCTCAAATTGCCAGAAAAGTTGGGCTTCCGATTGCTACAGTTCACAGAATACTTGCGGCTTTGGTTTCTGAGGGATTTATTGAGCATGATCCTATGTCAAAACTCTACCATATTGGCATTGAACTCTACACTCTTGGAATAAAAGCACAGCAATTTGCTATTCGTGATAAATATCGAATGAGTTTGGAATGTATTGCACAAGAAACTGAAGATTCGGTTTATTTGGTTATGCGATCGGGATTTGATGCGCTTTGTGTCGAGCACATCGAATCAAAATTTCCCATCCGTATTATGGCATATAATGTAGGTTCACGCAGACCTTTAGGAATTGGCACAGCTAGCTTAGCCCTTTTGTCCTTTTCACGGGATTACGAAATTGAAACTATTCTTGAGGCCAATAAGCTTCAGTACAAAAAACATAACAACAAGACCGTTCAAAATCTCAGAAGCTTGATTAACCTTACACGTAAATTTGGATATGTTTTTAATAAAGGAAATTATATGAAGGGTGTCAATGGCGTCGGGGTGCCTATCTATAGCCATCAAGGCAACGTAGTTGCAGCAATAAGTGTGGCAGCCATCTCTGAACGAATTGATCAGGCCAGATCAAAAAAAATTGCCAGACTAATCAAATCGGAAATTGCTTTAGTTCGTTAATGTAACCAATGAGGATGTGATGTACTCATT
>CAZQOH010000032.1:0-14300 GCA_964594355.1 uncultured Desulfobacterales bacterium | reverse complement strand
TCAAATTGTACCCACGATGAGCTCGGAAGTTCAGACGCTGATCAATCGGAACATAGTTATGACAACCGGTATAGACCTTTGTGACGCAACATAGACAAAAGGTTGTCGATGTTCAACTTAAATATTACATATTTTCAAGTAATAAAAAAGGGCAAACCAAATTTCCGGCTTCCCCTTTTAATTCAAACTCAACTAACCCTTTTCAAAAGTATTTCTTTGCTATCTTTTAATCATTAGCTTATCTCAACAAGTTTAATGCGTTGCACAGCTCTTTCAAGGGCTGCTTTCGCTCTTATAAAATCTATATCATCCCTTGTCCTATCTTCTACTAAGCGTTCTTCCGCACGCTCCTTAGCAGCGGTTGCACGTTCCAGAACTATGTCGTTCCTTTTTTCAGCCGACTCAGCCAGTATAGTTACTCTATCCGGAAGCGTCTCGGCAAATCCTCCGTTGACAAAAACGTATCTTTCTTTCCCATCTATATCAGCATAGCGAATCGAACCCACCTTAAGCGTGGTTAAAAACGGCGTATGCCTGATGAGCACTCCAAACTCACCAAGGGTGCCTGGTGCCGCCACAATTTGAACCTCTTCGCTGACTACATTCTTTTCAGGAGTTACAACTTCTAATCTAATATTTTCAGTCATCCTTTTTTAGCCCTCATAACTATTATGCTTCAGCCATTTCTTTAGCAGCTTCGATGACCTCTTCAATACCCCCTTTCATATAGAAGGCCTGTTCAGGGACGTCATCGTGTTTTCCCTCACAAATCTCTTTAAATCCTCTAACCGTATCCTCAATCTTAACATATTGGCCCGATTTTCCGGTGAAGGTCTCAGCCACATAGAAAGGTTGAGATAAAAATCGCTGGATTTTTCTGGCACGTGCCACGGTCACTTTATCTTCATCAGACAGTTCTTCCATGCCCAGGATTGCAATAATATCTTGAAGTTCCTTATATTTCTGAAGTAGCTGCTGTACTTCGCGAGCAACCAGATAATGTTCATCTCCAATGTATGCAGCATCAAGAATTCTGGATGTTGAATCAAGCGGATCCACTGCAGGATAGATTCCAAGCTCTACTATCTGGCGGGATAAAACAACCGTACCATCAAGGTGAGCAAATGTCGTTGCCGGCGCCGGGTCTGTCAGATCGTCCGCAGGTACATACACACACTGAACAGCAGTAATCGAGCCTTTGTTCGTTGATGTAATTCGCTCTTGGAGTTCCCCCAGGTCAACGGCCAAAGTCGGCTGGTATCCGACAGCTGAAGGCATCCGCCCGAGAAGTGCGGATACTTCCGAACCGGCTTGAGTAAACCGGAAGATGTTATCTATGAAGATTAGAACGTCTTGTCCCTCTTCATCTCTGTAATACTCGGCGGCCGTCAATGCAGAAAGCGCAACCCTGGCTCTTGCTCCGGGAGGTTCTGTCATCTGCCCGTAAATCAAAGCGGCCTTTGGCAAAACACCGGAATCTTTCATTTCATGGTAAAGGTCATTCCCTTCCCGGGTCCGCTCCCCCACACCGGCAAACACGGAAATGCCGCCGTGCTTCATAGCAATGTTGTGTACCATCTCCATCATAATAACGGTTTTGCCTACACCTGCGCCTCCGAACATCCCCATTTTTCCACCCCTGGGAAAAGGTACAAGTAGGTCTATAACCTTTACACCGGTTTCAAGAACCCGGACCGTTGTGTCTTGCTCTGTAAATTTCGGAGCTTCTCTATGAATCGGCAACATTTTTTCATGGCTCACCGGCCCTAACCCGTCAACCGGTCGTCCCACAACGTTAAGAACACGTCCGAGACCGGCTTCACCTACAGGCATCATAATCGGTTTACCGGTATCCTTAACTTCTTGTCCGCGCACCAAACCGTCGGTAATATCCATGGCAATTGTACGAACAACATTGTCTCCCAGGTGTTGTGCAACCTCGACAACCAGATTATCCGACTCATCATTGATAGTAGGGTTGGTAATCGTAAGCGACGTATAAATCGTAGGAAGCTTACCCTGTTCAAATTCCACATCAACGACAGGTCCCATCACCTGTGTAATCTTTCCTGTGTTTTCTCCCATCTAAAGACCTCCGTATTTGTTATTTGTTATTCGTTATTTGTTATTTGTTGTTTGTTGTCTAATTTACTATTAACAAATAACAAATAACTTTTTTTACCCTTTAAGCGCCTCGGCGCCTCCGACAATATCCATCAATTCTGCAGTAATTGCAGCTTGGCGAGCCTTGTTGTAGACCAGTGTTAGGTTTTCCAGCATATCGTTACAAGCATTTGTCGCATTGTCCATAGCGCTCATACGCGCCGCATGCTCGCTGGTTGATGTTTCCAGCAACGCGCTATAGATCTGCACATAAACATTTCTTGGAAGCATTTCCCTAAGCAGTTCCCCAGACGACGGTTCACAGATGTGTTCTGCCAGATAGGGGGTCTCTTCCTTTTCTAATCCGGTTTCTTCCGTTTCAATGGGCGGTATTGGAAGTAGTTTTTTTACAACCGGGTTCTGTCTGGCCATACTGACAAACTCCGAGTAAATAACATAAACCTCATCATAGATTCCCTCGAGGAAACCTTCAATCAAAATCCGGCCTGCAGTAGATGCAATACTGAAATCAAATTTGCTCCCAACAATCCCAATGTATTCATTGATGATCGGTATTTTAGCTTTTCGAGTCCAATTGCGTCCTTTTTTTCCAAAATTGGTAAAAGAAATTTCAACGTTTTGATCTTTTTTTTCGTTAAAAAGAGATTCGCCAGCTGAAATCAAATTTGTGTTGAAACCACCGCACAGCCCTCGATCTGAAGTGCATAAAAGAATATTAACGCTCTTGACTTCATCACGGGGCATCAGTAAGGGACTCGCTTCCTCTCCAGCCTTTTCTGCAAGACTTCCAAGGACTTCTGCAAATTTGCCTGCATAGGGGCGAAACGCGCCCATGGCAGCCTGTGCGCCACGAAGCCTCGAAGCAGCTACCATATTCATGGCCTTTGTGATCTGTTTCGTTTTTTTAACGGCATTGATTTTGTTCAGGACATCCTTTAATGTCGGCATACAATTTGGTCCTTATATTTAAAGCCATTTGTTGCTGGCTATCTGTTACGCTTAATAATTAACTATTTGATTGTATCTTTGAATTCCTCGTCATAGGCAGCTAATGCATCAGCCATGATCTTATCCAGATCGTCTTCAATTTCCTTCTTCTCTTCAAGTTCAGAGAAAATCTGAGGGTAATTGTTTTCGATAAACGGGTAAAGACCGGCTTCATATTTTGCAAGAACATCCAAAGAATAACCATCCAGGAATCCTCTTGTTCCAGCATAAAGGATTAACACCTGTTTTGACATCGGTAAAGGCTGATACTGTGGTTGCTTAAGAATCTCGACAAGCCTTGCTCCGCGTGTCAGCTGCTTTTGGGTTGCCACATCCAGATCACTTCCGAAAGCAGCAAACGCCTCCAGTTCGCGATACTGAGCCAGATCGAGTCGCAGGCTTCCTGCTACCTGTTTCATGGCTTTCACCTGAGCGGCACCGCCGACCCGTGATACGGAAAGCCCGACATTAATTGAAGGCCTTACACCTGAAAAGAACAATCCAGGTTCAAGATAGATCTGTCCATCGGTAATGGAGATAACATTGGTCGGGATATAGGCGGAAACGTCACCAGCCTGGGTTTCAATGATCGGAAGAGCAGTCAGAGATCCTGCACCCAACTCATCATTGAGTTTGGAAGCCCGCTCAAGAAGACGTGAGTGGTTGTAGAAAATATCTCCGGGAAATGCTTCACGACCCGGGGGACGTCGCAAAAGAAGCGAAACCTGGCGATAGGCCGCAGCTTGTTTTGAGAGGTCGTCATAGATAATCAGAGCATGCTGTTTATTGTCACGAAAATATTCACCCATGGTGCATCCTGAATATGGAGCGATAAACTGCAAGGTAGCAGGATCGCTGGCACATGCCGATATAATGGTTGTATATTCCATGGCTCCGTATTTTTCAAGGATGGCGGCAACCTGGGCAACCGTCGATTTCTTCTGACCGCAGGCCACGTAAATACAATAAATATCCGTGTCCTTCTGGGCAATAATGGCATCAACAGCTAATGCTGTTTTTCCGATCTGGCGATCACCGATGATGAGCTCACGCTGACCCCGTCCAACCGGTGTCATAGAATCGATCGCTTTAAGACCTGTGTAACATGGCTCATGTACACCTTTTCTGTCAATAACACCAGGCGCGACCATTTCCACTCTGCGGAATTCCTTTGCATCAATAGGGCCCTTGCCATCCAGGGGCTCACCAACCGCGGAAATTACGCGTCCCACAACGGCTTCCCCAACCGGAACTTGTGCAATGCGGCCGGTGCGTTTGACAATATCCCCTTCCTTAATGTGAAAGTCTTCGCCCATAATAGCAACACCGACATTGTCCTCTTCAAGGTTCAGCACAAGACCAAAGATGCTTCCTGGAAATTCAACCAATTCCAGGGCCATGACCTTTTCAAGACCGTACACCCTGGCAATACCGTCACCTACAGACAAAACAATCCCTGTCTCGCTCAGCTCAACTTTTTTGTCATAATCGGTAATCTGCTCCTTTATGATTTGACTTATTTCTTCGGCTCTCAGTTCCATTAGATACCCTCACTCCTTTTTAAAGATTCTCTCATATTGATTAATTGTGTTTTGATACTCCCATCCAACACAAGATCTCCTATTCTTGTAACGATCCCCCCAATAAGATTGGAATCTTGTTCAATTTCAAGAATAACATCCTTGCCGACTTTCTTCGATAGTGTAGCTCGAATTTTATCAACGGTATCGGGTGACAGCTCAACAGCCGAAATTAGATCTGCACGCACAATGCCTTTTAGGTCATCGGCCAGTTTTTGATAAAAATCATTGATGCTTCCTAAAAACCCGATCCGGCCTTTGTCAAACAATAAAATGAGGAATGATGACATGACTTTCGAGAGGTTCAGTTTCTCAATAATCTTCAGCAACACCTTTTTGCGATCTGAAGCATTATAAAGTGGGTTTGTAATCGCATGTTCAAGCGATTTTTCCCTTTCGACCAAACTGGAAATACCCATAAGCTCTTCTCTGTAAGTTTCAGCCTGAGCGTCCTCTTTGCCAATAAGTAGAAGCGCTTTGGCATATCGCCGTGCTATTGCAAGATTCTTCACTATGCCACCACCTTCTCCAAGTATTCATCAATTTGTTTCTTCTGGTCTTCTTCCGTAATTTTATATTTAATAATCTCTTCAGCCTTTAGAAGCGACTTTTCAAGGATATCCTCCTGTAGCTCCAATTTGGCTCGTTTGAACTCATGTTCAATATTCCGTTTTGCCTGCTCCTCAAGCTTTTGTGCCGCTGATTTTGCCTCTTTAAGAATTCTCGCCTTGGCTTCATTGCCTTGCTTTATATAACTTTGAACGATTTTCCCGGCCTCCTGATCTAAAAGCGATAGCTTTTCATTGTATTCAGCCAACTCTTTCTCGGCATCTTTTTTTCTTTCTTCCAGCTCTTTCAATTGATCCTTTATCCCTTTAATACGCGCTCCAAGCGCCTGGGATGCCGGTTTGCGTAAAAGAAAAAAGAGTGCAAGAGCCAAGACAACAAAATTCATAACACGGTATGTATCCGTAGCGTCCCATCTTTTTACCTTTGTCTCTCCCTGTCCTTCTGCTGATGAGCCTATTGCAATTCCACTAAAGCTTAATATAAGCGCCATCACAACACATATCATGAGCAATCTGATCGTAATTAATTTGCTTTTCATGCTAATGCCGGAAATATTCATTAAACAGCCCTCCCTAAAATTTTTTGAGCAATAGCATCTGCAAATGTATCAACTTCCTGTTGCAAAGATTTCCGGGCACTCTCGGCATCCTCTGCAATTTTTGCTCGAACATTTGCAATATCAGCCTGTGCCTTTTCATTAATTTTTTCTATTATCTTCCTTTCTTCCTCTGAAGCAATCTGCAACAAACCTTCTTTTTCCTTTAATCCCTTTGCCTTTGCCTCTTTAATGCCCAAAGAAAAAGCCTCATCTTTCTCCTCTACATCTCTTCTGGAGGCCTCAATGTTCTGCTCAAAATCTGCAACTCTTTCCTTTCTTTGAAGCAGTACGTTTCGGATCGGTTTATATAAAATAATGTTTAAAATCCATATCAGAAATATGAAATTAACGATCTGTATGATAATCGATCCATCAATGCTTATCATTACATATCCTCCCCTATCAAAGCTACGCCATATAAGACCTTTGCAAAGGTCTATTTACTAATATGGTTAAGTTGCAACATATTAAAATATAAAAGCAATAGACGCAGCGGTCTATAACATCAGATAAAATAAATTGTCAAAGGTTTTTTTATTTCTCTTCAATATCCTCTTTTGTAAAAATTTCTTTTGGCTTATCATCTATCTTGCTTGATGAAGTTGTTTTTGTTTTCATGGCGCAATTTCCGTTGAATATAACCCCTGTCTCAATCGATATAACCGGAGCTTGAATTTCGCCCATAACACGACTCGGTGGATAAATCTCAATCTTGTCCCTCGCATCAATAATACCATTTATTTCACCCATAATTATTGCAACATCAACAATAATTTCTGCGTTGATAACGGCAGTTTCACCCACAATAACAGTCCCACCATTACTGAATATCTTTCCTTTTACATTCCCATCTATCCTTATTGTACCCTGAAACTCAATTTTTCCTTCAACACCGGTTCCAGGTCCCAGAAAAGTAGTTATCGAGCCAGCCGTCTTTTCTTTTTTCATACCACCTCCTGAAATATATGCTCAAAGCTATGACAGGTTGTATTAACCGTTTTACTATACTAAAAAGTTAACAAACGAAACAAGCTTCAAATGTTGTTAAATTTAAACCAGCATCATTCAGAGACCTTTGAAAAATGCTCAATTTTGTTCAAGTTCAAGGCAGGCGAAAATTTTAACCACAGGAATACATTGAGTATTTTGAGGATTAAAATTTGAGCCTAACGTAGAAATTTGGCAAAAGGGGGCGTTTTGCAAAGGTTTCATTCAATCATGAACCGCCTCATGCTCACATTCATTAATAAACCGATACAAAGCATCATTGTAACCATTGATGATCCCCCATAACTAATAAACGGCAATGGGATACCTACAACCGGTATAATACCCATTGCCATCCCAATATTGATAAAAACCTGCCATGATATCATTGCTGTGATACCAACCGAAAGGATCGTACCAAATGGTTCTCGACATTTTAAAGCAACATTCAAACCAGATATAATAAGCAGGAGAAAAACAAGAAGAACGACTGAAGAGCCGACAAAACCCCACTCTTCTGCAAGAACTGAAAATATGAAATCGGTATGATGTTCAGGCAGAAAAGAAAGTGCATTCTGAGTTCCTTTTAAAAACCCCTTGCCTGAAATCATGCCTGAGCCTATGGCAATTTTGGATTGTATAATATGATAACCGGCACCAAGAGGATCGCGATCCGGATTTAAAAAGGTCAAAATTCGTTGTTTTTGATATCCCTTTAAAAAAAACCATACTAATGGAACCGATACCGTACTTGAAGCTATTAAATATATTAACGAGCGTCTTTCAATTTTTGCAAAAACCGTCATCGAACCAGCTATTAATATGATCAACATGGCTGTTCCTAAATCTGGTTGTTTTACAATCAAAATAAATGGGATTGTCGTCAATAACAAGGGACTAAAAAGTTCACGCAATGAAAAACCCCTGGTACTTCCACGCATTGAATAGTATCGTGATAGAATAATAATTACACCAATCTTGGCCAGCTCCGACGGTTGAATTGAAAAAGGGCCTAGTATTAACCAGCGTCTTGATCCTCCTATATGTTTTCCGAAGAATATAACACAAATCAAAAGGATAATGCATATCACATAAATTGCGTGAGCCCACCGATCCAATATTTTATAATTAAATAAAAAAGCAATAACCATTGCGGCCAATCCAACACAATACCAGACCAACTGCTTAATATAAATTATTTTTTGTGGAGTTGATATGCCTGCCATTGCGGCGCTGTATAATGCAATAAGCCCCACGGCTCCAAGTAGAAGTGTAATTCCTAATAAGCCCCAATCAAAGTTTGTTATCAGCCGTCTATCGAACATAAATATTAGATCCTTGATGTATGTCTGTGGCTCCCCTCTGAGCTTTTAACCGATTGCCCGGTTTATCATTAGACAAATACGTTTTTATTAATTCTTTTACAATTGGAGCGGCTGCAGTTGAACCGTGTTCTCCATGTTCTACAATCACGGTGGCGGCTATTCGTGGATCATCAGATGGCGCATAAGCCATAAACCACGCATGAGGCTTTAAATGATATTCCCTTTCCTCTTCGGAATCAGTTTCACTGGTATCGCTGCTAATCACTTGAGCCGTCCCCGTTTTACCACTGATTTCGATTCCGGCAACCCTTACGCTCCGTGCGGTCCCTTTACTTGTGTTTACCACCTCCCATAGCCCTCTTTTGACAATCTGTAGGGTTGGGCTACTAGCAGGTAATTTGCCGATAACCTGACTTTCGCTTTTAAAGAGAATCTTATCCTCATCGGTCTCGATTGTTTTTAATATCAACGGTTTATATATTATACCTTCATTAGCGACTGCTGAAATCAAAACCAACACCTGCAATGGTGTAACAAGGTTATAACCCTGTCCGATGGCCACAGAAAGGGTTTCACCTCCCTGCCATGCAATCCCTGTACGTTGTTTCTTCCAAGCTGCAGTCGGAATTAAGCCCTTTGATTCTTGATCAAGGTTTATACCGGTAGTTGAGCCAAGACCGCATGCTTTAGCATACCATGCAAGTCGATCTATACCCACCTTTTGTCCAACCTGATAAAAAAATACATCACATGATTCAGCTATTGCTTTCACAACTTTAACAGAACCGTGCCCACCTTTTTTCCAACACCGAAAAACACGATCTCCTAATCTATAATGCCCAGGGCAGTAAAATGTGGTTTTTTCATCAATAATCCCTTCTTCCAATCCTGCAATGGCTGTGACAATCTTGTATATCGACGCCGGAGGATACTCGGCCTGCACAGCCTTGTTTTCCATTGGACGCAAGGGGTTGGTAACAAGAGAATTCCATTCTTTATGGGACAAGCCGGAAACAAAAACATTCTGATCAAATGATGGGCTGCTTGCCATGGCAAGAATACGCCCGGTCGTTGGTTCCATGGCAACTGCAGCACCTGCTACACCATTTAATAGTGCTTCTGCCTTTTTCTGTAGTTCTAAATCGATGGTCAAAAAAATGTTATGCCCCGGTTGAGCATGAACTGTTTGCAATATTCTTACAACCTGGCCGGTGACATTTACTTCAACCTGCCGTCCTCCATGTTTTCCTTTTAAAAACTGCTCATAAACCTTTTCAACACCAAACTTTCCAATAAAATCACCGCTACTGTATCCTAAATATCTTTTAGATTTAAGTTCATTAGCATTAATTTCACCTAAATATCCGATAAGATGTGCAGCGATATGCTTATTTAGGTAGTGTCTCCGAGGCTTAACATTAATTTCAACACCTGGAAGGTCGAATTTATGAACCTCAATGGCGCCTAAAGTATCTCGCCCGATATCCTGTTTCAACATAACCGGTCTAAAAAATGAAACAGTATTATTTTTTTCAATCTTTGACATAAGATTTTTTTCATGAACTTTAACATATCTGGATAGTTTTTCAATTGTACGAGCAATCGGTTTGGCATCTTTTACTATTATGCTCAAATCAAAGGAAGGACGATTATCCACCAATAGTTTTCCTTTACGATCAAAAATCAAGCCCCTTGGAGCCTCGGTATTTTGTAGTCGTATACTATTGTTTTCAGAAAGTCGTCTGAACTCATTTCCCTTAATCACCTGGAGGTAAAACAGACGTGCAAAAAGAACAACAAAAGCAGTCATAATACAAAACATGACGCCGGCAAGACGATGTTTGTACCATTCACTGTCTACAGTCTTTAAATACTTGATCAAAACTCCCCTCAGTGAGACTCCACCTGCATAGCAGGTGGTCTCAGGAAGCCCCCTGAAAGGGGGCGATAATCACTTTGTATAAGCATAAATCCGAAATACGAAGCACGAAATCCGAAACAAATCCAAATGACCAAAATTCCAATGTCCCAAACATTAAGGCCTAATTTCAAAATAAATGGTCATGTGGATGCTTTGCAGACCTTTATAGCGCTGCTCTTTTGTTTCGAACATTTGAAAATTAGGATTTCGTATTTGTTTCGTATTTCGAAATTCGAATTTCGTGCTTAATCGACAGCCCATTTCTCGCCGGAACGGTAGAACCTTTCCGGGTCCACCACTAGAAGTGGTGGCTTAATATCAGAGTTATGTCAATTGTTTTCCACAAACAGTTCCTTAAACCATTTATCCCATCTTCTATGAGCGTAATTTAAAATTATTAAAAAAATAGGTCCAGTGAATAATGCCCACAAAATCTGCCATGAAACAGTTTTTATTATGGTTTTAGAAAACTGTGTCGTCGGTTCTAAAATAGCCACAATTCCAATAAATATGCAATTCTCTACTAACACGCCAATTGCAACAATAAACAAGAAAAGGGTGCTATTTTCTACTTGGAAAAATTTTGTAAGGAACCTCACTCCGATGAATAGCCAAAAATAAGTCGTCATATACAATCCGAAAAGCCCGCCTGACAGGCTGTCCATTACAAATCCGATAAAGAGTATAACAAATATGCTTTCACGGGCAGGACGGAAAAGACCGAGATAAATAATAAATGGAGTCAATAAATCATAGAATCTAATAGATGAAGGGAGATATGGAACAATTGAGGTCTGCAAGATTACAAAAAAAAGGCAAGTTATTATATAAAAGCAATACGTCATTACTCCTTCACATGCTCATTCTTTAAAGGATTTAATAAAACTAAAACCTCTTCAAGTTTTTCAAAATCGATAAAGGGTGCAACCGTAACATCCTGAAAGATCCCCGAACTGGGTTTTACAACTTCTGAAACGTAACCTATACGTAATCCTTTTGGGAAAACACCATCCAATCCAGATGAAACGATAGTATCACCTATTCTGACATCGTGCTTACGCAAAACATATTTAAATAGATATCGATCAGTAGAATCACCTTTGATCACTCCCCGAGCCCTTGTTCTTTGAACCAGAGCATCCACTGCACTGTTTTGATCTATTATCAGCAATACCTTGGAATAATTGTTTAAAACTTCAGTAACCTGCCCTGCAATACCTTCCGGAATCACCACCGGTTGCCCTTTTTCAACACCATGAGATTTGCCCTTGTCAATGAGTATTGCTTGATACCAGGGAGAAGGATCCTTGCCAATTATTTCAGCAGGAAGAACTTGATGGTCTATGTTTTTTTTAAAGTTTAATAATTTACGCAGCCGATAGTTGGTTAGTTCTATTTCGTTCCGCTTTTCATTTTCTTCAATGGCATAATATAGCGTTTTTTTTAAATTTTCATTCTCTTTTGCTACTGAAATTAAAAAGAAATATTGGCTCCATACATTTTTTACAAAACGGATCGAATGGGTAACGGCATTTTGGAAAGGAGCAATAATATAAATAGCTATTCGTCCAATTCCATAAGGTAGGTCACCGTGTCTCTTATTAATAGAAAGGGCTATGATGTTGATGGCGATCAGCAGGATCACACCAACAATCACCACCATCTTTTTCGAGAACATGTAATTAAATTATAACTTGTTTAAGGATTTCAATGTTATCTAGAATTTTGCCGGAACCAATGACTACTGCTGATAATGGGTCCTCTGTTACTGTTATCGGAAGACCGCTTTCCTCCTTTAAAAGCTTGTCCAGATTTTTTAGCAGAGCACCACCCCCTGCTAATACAATACCTCTATCAACAATATCTGCTGCCAGCTCAGGAGGGGTCTGTTCCAGAGCCATTTTTATTATTTCCACTATGGCATCTATCTGCTCTGAAATTGATACTCTTATTTCTTCTGAATCAATGGATAGAATCTTGGGGATTCCCGATACAAGGTCTCGGCCTTTAACTTCTATTGTTTCCAGATCTTGTGGGTCAGGGTATGCATTTCCAATTGTTGTCTTGATATATTCAGCTGTACTTTCACCGATCAAAAGATTATATTTTCTCTTTATATACTGGATAATAGCAGCATCCATTTTATCACCTGCAATCCTGATAGACCTACTGTAAACAATTCCAGCCAGAGATATCACCGCCACCTCGGTTGTTCCGCCGCCTATATCAACAACCATATTACATGTTGGTTCAGTAATCGGTAGGTCGGCTCCAATTGCCGCAGCCATGGGTTCTTCAACTAGAAACACTTCTCGGGCTCCTGCAGATTCGGCGGATTCTCTAACGGCACGCTTTTCAACCTGAGTAATTCCAGACGGCACGGCAATAATAATTCTTGGTCTTATAAACGTCCGCCTATTATGCACCTTTTGAATAAAATGACGCAGCATTGCTTCAGTAACCTCAAAATCAGCAATAACCCCGTCACGCAAAGGACGAATTGCCACGATATTGCCGGGTGTTCTTCCTAACATATTCTTCGCCTCGGAACCAACCGCCAGAACACGATTTTTCAGCCGGTTGTCAGTATGAACCGCAACAACCGAAGGCTCATCTAAAACAATGCCACTGCCTTTAACATAAACAAGAGTATTGGCAGTACCCAAGTCGATAGCAAGATCAGTCGAAAATATTCCTATAATAGAATCAAATAAATTCATAGCTCCTCGTTTTCGCCCTAAAAGGGCGGATGTCCATTAGTTTACAAAATCTTTGAAAAATGTCCCCTTTTCCGGGACTTTTTCAAAACCCTTTGTTTCAGAAGACTAAATTGATATTAAACTTTTATCTTACAATTCAGTAAGATTGTTATCAAAAAAATATCGCCTTTTCAAGGGAAAAGATCATTAACGTATTGCTATTTAAAAAATTAATTTTTGTTTTTCATTTAAATATTTTTTATTACAGTATCATGTAATTTTGATCTGAAAACCTTTATTTTTAAATTATCACGTGATGGATGTATTCGATTGGTTAAAAGTAGCACAATAACTGATCTTTCCAGGTCCATCCAAAAAGATGTCCCTGTAAAACCCAGATGCCCTACGCTCCTTTTTGAAAAATAATTGCCGCAGTTCGAATCAAACAAAGATGGAGTATCAAAACCAAGGGCTCTGCCTGAATCTTCCTGACGCTCAAAAAACTTGTTCACTAAATCTTTTTGAAATATATGAATTAATGAACGGTCATTAAAAGCAGCCAACAGTTCCGACAAGAGAATATTAACATCATTAGCTGTCCCAAAAAGACCGGCATGTCCCTCAATCCCTCCCATAACATATGCGTTATCATCATGTACCGCACCCTCTAAAAGGATATTTCGCCATGGACACAATTCAGTAGCTGCAAATTTTCCATTTCGACGCTCTGAATCGAGATCAATAAAAAAAAGGTCCTCAATTTTAAGGGGCCTGTAAATCTTTTCATAAACAAATTGGTCAAGACGACTACCGGATACACTTTCAACCACCCACCTTAGAATCATGAACCCAATGTCGCTGTATAATACTTTTTGCCCGATGGGATGCAGTAAAGGCTCTTTCACAAGTAGATCCCTTAAAACAAATAATCGAGTATCTATAGGAAGTTTACGCAACTTACGATAATATGGACGATAATCAGGAAGACCGGAATTATGATAAAGGAGATGACTTATTTTTATATTACTTTTTTCTGTTTTATCAAATTGAGGCAATAATGATCCTATATTTTGCTCTAAATCCAGCCTATGTTGCTGAATCAGTATCATAATGGCCAAAGTTGTTGCAAGGGGTTTGGTAAGCGATGCCAAATCAAAAATAGTGTCCTTATCCATTCGACGCTTGGAAAATATATTTGCGTACCCATATGCTTTAAAAAAAATAATAGAATCTTCCCCAAAAACCAAAAGCACTCCTCCGGGAAATATATTTTCTGATACTGCCTGCTTCATCAGTTTGTTAACAAGTTCCATGTTATTACCAAAAGTAATGGCCGCATTTATTCATTCATAGGGTATAGAAATGTTGGAGTGATCCGGTGATCGGTTATCAGTTATCACTGATCACCGTACACCGTAGCGCTTACTATAACTTTTTAAGAAGTTACACTATATCGGTTGTCATAAATATGTTCCGATTGAGCAGCGTCTGAACTTCCGAGCTAATCGT
>CAZQOH010000031.1:0-14331 GCA_964594355.1 uncultured Desulfobacterales bacterium | reverse complement strand
AACTATTTGACGATGTCTGATTAATATACCAGCCAATTCATAAATGCCAGGAACTTCATTTTGAGAAATTTCTCTATAGAAAAAACTTTTCCATATGTCAAGTAACAAGTGATGATTTCGGCATATTAAAGGAGAGTGAACCGGCTTTGGACTTGACAATCTCTCTTCTCTTTCTGTATACACCGTTAGACTATTGCAAAGGGGAACGTTTTTCAAAGGTCTCGAATTGTAATGGTGTAAATTTATTTAGAATGGAGGAAAAATAAATGAGTTCAGAAGTTTTAGCACCTATGCCCGGAAAAATCATTGAAATACTTGTCAATGAAGGAGATGAGGTCTTTGAATTTCAGGAAGTAGTGATTCTGGAGGCAATGAAGATGGAAAATGCTATTCCAACGACAGTTGCCGGAAAAATCAAAAAAATCAAAGTAAATGTGGAAGATACGGTGGCTACAAATCAGGTCTTGATGCTAATAGAAGAATAATCCTAATTGAGCTAAAACTCAATTAGGGGTTAATTGTTATTGGTTCTATTTGATAGGTTTTTTTATCCGATTAACTAATAACGAATAACGAATAACTTTCAATTGAGCATTATCTCTTAATTGAAATTCCATCTTTAATTGGGGGGCCACAAACCCCTCTCTTTCAAAACTGATTTTAAAGTTTTGAGGGCCGAATTGGTTGTTGGAATCCCGGCATAAACAAAGGTTTGAAAAATTACTTCTGCGATTTCTTCCGGAGTGCATCCTACATTCAGGGCAGCCTGGATATGGAGCCTGAGCTCTTCGAGCCGAGAAAGTACGGTAAGTGATGCGATTGTTATAAGTTGCCGGGTCTTATGTGGTATCTTCTCTCTGGCATACATCTGCCCGGTTATGAATAGGGAAATATCCTTTGAAAGTTCTTTATCAAAGGCCCTCCAAAGATCATAAGGTTTTTCTTCCTTTACACCCTTAAAATAAAGTGCCGCAGTTTTTTTTGTCTTTTCAACGATCTCTTCTTTCAAAACAATAAATCCTTTCTGTAGTACCCTAATCGAGTCAAAACTCGATTAGGCGTTATCCGTTAATCGTTAATGGTTATTGGTTTGCGGATTATCATTGATCGGTTTTATATCTCATTGCTGATAGATATATGAAACCGTGACAAATACATTTTCAAATAACGAATAACCAATAACGAATAACATCCAATTGAGCATTTTCGTTCAATTGGGGTATTATAAACGTCTTGCCGGATTGTTTTATATCATACTATTGAATATTTAGGCCCCCCTCCCCCTTCCGGACAAGTCCATGTGATATTTTTATAAGGGTCTTTTATCTCGCATGTCTTGCAGTGAAGACAGTTGGAGGGGTTGAGCATCAAACGTCTCGCGCCTGAATCTTCCTCTATCATTTCGTAGACTTCCCCTGGACAGAAGCGGGTGCATGGATTGCGGTAATCATCATAACACTGAGTTGTACAAAGATCCAGATCGTGCACTTTTATGTGACAAGGCTGATCCTCAACATGCTGGGTTCCTGAGAGAAAGACGCCGGTTGTTTTGTCAACATAAAGCTTTTCGTCTAGATCTTGGGTTTGTGCTTTGCTTGCCTCTTTTTCTGCGAATTTTTTCAAAGTGGAACTATCTTCTATTATTGAGAGAGGATCCTTTATCCCTCTCCCACCGGTGAAATACTGAGCGCCAATATGCATGAACTTAAACACCCCTTTTTGAGAAAGCGCCTGTGTAAAATTTCGGGACGAATATAGCTCGTCTTTGATCCAACTCTTTTCCATATCGGATTCATAGCGTTGCAGAGTCTTTCGTGAAAAATCGTTTTTTTCCAGCGCAAAAATAATAGTCTCGGCCGCCAACATGCCCGACTTCATTGCTGTGTGTATTCCCTTCAATCGTTGTATATTCAGCGTGGATGCACTATCGCCGACAAATAGGGCCCCATCCACTGCAAGTTGGGGCATAGTATAATATCCGCCGGCAGAAAGGGTCTTGGCCCCTTGTTGCAGCACTTTTCCATCTCTAATAATTTCGGCAATAAGCGGATGTTTCTTGAACTGTAAAAATTTTTCATAAGGCTCCAGAAGAGGGTTTTCATAATCAAGTCCCACTACCAGACCCAAGGAGACCCTGTTGTTTTTCATCTTATATAGGAATCCGCCTCCTTTTGTATTCAAGCCAAGAGGATAACCAAAGGTATGCACCACCGTGGTGTCGGAAGACGCGAAAGGACTCGATTCGGGGATTTCTATCACCTCTTTCATGGCTGTTTCAAAAACCTGGGGCATTTTTTCTGAAAAGATTTCCATCTTCTCTCCTAGATCCCGTATGAGGCTTCCTTTGGGTCCCTCACCGAAAACCGATACTTTGGCAAGAAGATCGACACCCGGCTCGTAAATGGATTTTTTATTATCTTCCTTGTCGACTCCTTTATCTCCGGTTCGGACTCCGATAACCTGGCTATTGTCTGATTTATACAGTACTTCTGTTCCCGCAAACCCCGGAAAAATATTTACCCCCAGTTCTTCAGCCAACTCTCCAAGCCATATGACAAATTTTGAGAGACTGATGATGCTACACTCTTTATTGTGCATATATTTTGGGGTAAAGGGAACAGAAAAACGTCTGTTTCTGGTCAGGAAATAAAAATCATCCCGACACTCGGTTTCTTCCAAAGGGCAACCTCTTTCCAGATAATCCGGAACCAGTTCTTTTAGGGCAACGGGATCGAGAATGGCTCCGCTCAAAGAGTGGGACCCAATGGTATCTCCCTTTTCTATAAGGCCTACTTCGATTTCCATCCCTTTTTCCTTGGCCAGATTCATTAGGTGGATAGCGCCTGCCAGGCATGCAGGACCTCCTCCTATAAAAAGAACGTCAAAGGGTAATTCTTCTCTTGCCTGATTCATTTATTTCATCCTCTATTGAAGGTTATTTGTTGTTCGTACGAATATGTTCTTCCTTTCAACCAAAATCAATAACAATTAACTAATAACGAATAACACCTAATTGAGTCTTTACTCAGTTAGGATATTATTTTAGCTTTTTGACTTCTTCAATAATTTCAGGGACCACTTCAAATAGGTCACCCGCTACCCCAAAATCGGCCTTTGCAAAAATTGGTGCTTCAGGATCCTTATTTATAGCCACAATATATTTCGACGTGGACATACCTGCAAGATGTTGAATAGCACCTGAAATTCCGCAGGCGACATATAAATTCGGCGACACTACTTTTCCAGTCTGCCCCACCTGATCACTATGAGGCCGCCAGCCCTCGTCAACAGCAGACCGCGATGCGCCAACGGCACCGCCAAACAGGGCTGCAAGCTCTTCAATTACTGCATAATCACCACCCGTACCTCTGCCGCCGGATACGATGATATCTGCCTCGGTTAATTCAACCTTATCACCTGCTTCAGCCTTTGTTTCTATTACAGATGTTGCAACATCTCCAGCCAGGACGTCAGCTTTTTCAACAGAGGCTGTCTTGGGTGACTCGGCAATGGACATGACATTTGGACGAACTGCTGCTATTTTGGGTGTACCTTCTATTTCTACTTCGGCCAGGACTTTCCCGCCAAACATGGGCCGTGTAAAAACTAATCCGCTGTTTTCAAGTCTAATGGCAACACATTCCATTGCCATGCCTGCATCAAGCCTCGCGGCTAGACGAGCCGCTAGATCCTTGCCCTGTGTGGATGCCCCAATAATGATCAGCTCCGGGTCAAGGGGTTTAATTATATTTGCCAGTACATTGGTGTAAGCGTCAGTTGTATACTCAGCCAAAATCGGATCATCAGCCACCAGTATTTTATCTGCTCCGTATTTTTCGAGTTCACCTGTAATATTTTCAACACCAGAACCCATAACCACAGCTGTTAAATTCGTGTTCAAGCCGTCAGCAATGCGTCTGCCTTCGCTTACAGTCTCAAATGTCACCTTGCGAAAAGCTCCATCATGTTGTTCCGTGATAACAAATATACCTTGTGCCATTTTTATCTCCTTTTATATTTGATAAACTCGTAAAAAGTCATTTGCGAGCGAGATTGAGCATTTTTGGAAAAAGATTCATGAAAAGCTGAACGTTAAAAATTGCAAGCTGTTTGAGGGCGTTAGCCCGAGTTCTTGCAATTTAGAGAAGCTTTTCAGGAATCCCAAAAATGATCACAGAGCGAGCAAATTGTACTTTTTACGAAACCATCATATTTAAACTCTTTTTTATTAAATAACTTTCGCCTCATCATGAAGTGTTTTGACCAGTGCTGCCGCCTTGTCATGGGAGGATTCGCCCTCAAACATTCTCACCGCTTCTCTCTCGGGTGGAAGGTTAAGAGCTTTTATTTTAATTTTACTGTTTGCTAAACCAACAGCTCCCGGATCGACTCCAAGATCAGCGATGGTCTTTGTATCTAATGGTTTCTTCTTTGCTTTCATAATCCCGGGTAAAGACGCATATCGCGGCTCATTAAGTCCACGCTGGGTTGTAAAAAGGGCGGGCAGCGAAGCTTCCACAACCACTGTGCCCCCTTCAATAACCCTATGACACTTGATCTTCCCGTCTGAAATTTCTTCCTTAATTACAAGAGAAATCTGAGGAATATCCAAATATTCAGCCACGGCTGAACCGACCTGATAATTATCTCCGTCTACAGCTCTTTGCCCGGCAATAATTAAATCATAAGGAATTTCTTTCAGGGCGGCAGCCAGGATTTTAGCGGTTGTAAGTGCATCGCTGTCTTCAGCAATAGGATCGTTGATAAGGACTCCCTTATCAGCTCCCATTGCCAGGGCGGTTCGTATTGTTTCCACTGCTTTTTCTTTTCCCATTGACATGATGGTCACTGTACCTTCATGAGCCTCTCTGATTTGCAATGCCTCTTCAACGGCAAATTCGTCGTAAGGGTTCATAACCCATTTAATGTCGGCGGTTTTTATGGATACACCATCGTCTGCAATTTGAATCAGCGATTCAGTATCCGGAACTTGTTTGACTAAAACAACAACATCCATTTTATCCTCCTTTTATATTTTATATATTGTCAAATAGTTGAGTGGTTAAGTGGTTGAGTAGGGAAAATTTTATAATTATATCAATATGTTAAAATTTGCAAACCGTTGTATGTCCAGATTTTGGAAAACGGTTATTATTCTTATCATTACAACTACTTAACTACTCAACTACTTAACAAACGGGTAATGCTCCCGTATTTTAGCTCACTATACAAGGCATTTTTTCACCGGTTTGCCTTCTTTATACCTAGTTGATCAAGGGCAACGATCCATTTGCAGATATTAGCCGATCCTTCCACCATGGTGTATGTCGGCATATCACGATAGTATCTGGCAACCGGATACTCTGTGGAGTAACCATATGCACCAAGAATTCTCATAGCATAGTTTGCGCATTTTGTAACCACCTCGCCCGCAAAATATTTTGCTTGGGCTACATCTAATCCATTGTTCAATCTTCCCTGATCCTTTACTATGGCTGCTTTGTAGACCAAAAGGCGTGCAGCTTCAATTTCTGTAGACATTTGGGCAATCATATCCTGGTTCATTTGATACTGGCCAATCAGTTTTCCGAACTGTTTTCTCTCATTACAATATTTAACTGCTGCCTCCAGACATGCCTGAGAAAGCCCAACAGCTCCGGCGGCTGCAGAAAGGCGCGTCTGATTGAGAGATCCAAAAAGGATCTTGGTGCCGTCTCCGGGATTTCCAAGAATATTCTCTTTAGGAACTTTTGTATCCTCAAGGTATATTTCTCCCGTCGGTGATGAGCGTGATCCCATCTTATCTAAAGCCGATGTCCTAATACCATTAAAATTCTTTAACTCTACAACAAATGCCGAAAGGCCCTTTGAGCCCTTGGAACGATCAGAATAGGCATAATAGATAATAGCGTCTGCAACATCAGCATTTGAAATCCAGGTTTTTGAACCGTTCATTAGCCAATGGTCTCCTTTGTCCTCTGCCGTTGACAACATAGCCATAACATCGGAACCTGCATCCGCTTCAGTCATTGCAAATGCTCCAATATACTCTGCGCTGACCAGCTTGGGTATATATTTCTTCTTTAGCTCCTCGCTACCGTATTTGTATATGGTAAAGGCACATCCAAGGGTTTGCATGTTGATCTGAACTCTTAGAGAGCTTGAAGCTCTTGCAATCTCTTCGGTCACAATCATTGCCGCGAGCCAGCCCATTTCCGATCCGCCATACTCTTCCGGGATAACTGTTCCGAAAAGACCCAGTTCTCCCATTGGTTTAACGGCCTCTTCATATGGAAAATAGTGATTCTCATCCCATTCATCTGCAAAAGGGGCAATCTTTTCGTTTGCAAAATCGCGAACCGTATTTTTTAAAATCTCAAGTTCCGTTGAAAGGGTAAGATCCATAGTAATTCCTCCTGATTTGATTCTATTTACTTTTTATTATCAACCATTTCTGCTTCCGCATCTTCAACAATCGATCTCATGGTGGCAAGAACGTTATCGGGAAGCGGTTCAGGTTTATGATTCTCCAGGATATCTCTCGCTTTTTCAGATGCTCTCTGGTAGATATCACTTCCACCCGATTGCTCCCATTCTTCCCTTATACTCCGGTCAATAGATTCAGGTTGTGATTGATCTCTCATATATTTAAAGGTTGTGTCATGATCTAAGAAATGTTTGCCAATACCCACCTCTTTTATTGCATCCACTGCAAGTGTTTCGTCATTTACGAGTATTCCATTTACGGCATACTTTATCATACGGGCAAAATCATTGTCCATAACCAGTTGGCCAAAATCGAAAGTGACTCCCGATTCAAGCATTCCCAGGCCGTATATCAGGTTGGCTCCTGCCAACGCCGGTAATAGTCCTGTGAGAGTCTTTTCATGGCCGGACTGGGCATCAGAGGCTTTAGTATCGCTCTACCCGCCGGCAACAAAACTTGGCAGGGAATAGTATCGTGCCAATCTTGCAACCGCTGCACTGATCATTGCACATTCGGGTGTCCCGACAGTCGCGGCCGCCAGCCTCAAATCCATTGCCGTCGTCGAACTACCATACACTACCGGTGCTCCTTTGCATGTGAGCTGATTCAGTACAATCCCAGCAAGAACTTCTGCGTTATGGTCAACCAGCGTTCCCGCAAGGGTAATAGGCGAAGAACCGCCGGCCATAGCCATTGATAATATATTAATCGCTAGGCCGGAACGGGCAGACCCTATGATAATTTCGCAGCAATCCTGTACCAGTTTCAAAGGGCTGACCGGGCAAGTAACAAAGGATATTATTGGACGTTCTCTCAATTTGTCTTTGCCACCGACGATTGCAGCAGCCATTTCGACTATTTTTTCCAGCATATAACCGCTGAATGGCCCCATGAAACCGTGTTTGGAAGTATTCGGTAGCCAGGCTTCAGCATTGTGGAGTTGTCCAACCGCCTGTGGCACGTCGTGGGCGCCAACTGCCCTTTCATAAACGTCTATATCGTCCAGGTAGTCTACTATTTTAGCGGTATTGGCAACGTCCGCTTTAGTTGGTTCTCTCAGCTCACCGGTATAAGGATCAACAACCATAATCCCTTCGCCAAAATTTGTAAAGTGAACCCGATTACTTTCCAAAACAACATCGTTTTTAGGGTTTCGGCCGGCCAGAAAGAGTTTTGATGGGGCCGAGCGTATTGCGTCCTCCACTAAGTATGGAGGAATTTTTACTATTTTATTTTCTCTGTCTATTGTTGCACCACCGCCGTCAAAAATATCCAGTGCTTCTTCGTCTTCAATAAAAACACCTGTTTTTTGCAGAATCTCAAGGGTAGCCAGATGAATTTCGTAGAGTTCATCACCTGTAAAGATATTAAGACTGAATCCCCCACTTTGACGCTTACCGGCATGTAAATTACGTTTCACAGTCGCACCTCCTAATCCGGATAAACCGGAAGTTTCAAATATCCCGCCCTATCGAAAACAGCCGGATGAATGCTGAATTCTTAAATTGCTCTTCATAAAGCAAGCAAAATCAAGCTTTTTACAAATATTATAAATTTCTGTCAAGAGTTTTCGGTAATTACAATTACCCGGAAAAATATTTTGCGAGTGGAATCGAATAATTTTTTACACTCACAATTATATATTTGACATAGGATTTTATCCGGCATAAACATTAATTACAAGAGTAAAGCAGTGTTTTGTATTATGAAACGCATAAAAGCAAATTTGATTGTTTCGTAAAAAGTTTAAATGACTTTTTACGAATTCATCAATACATAAGGAATAAAAGCTATGGATATTTGGGCGACTCTAAAAAAGGCAATGGCATTGTATCCTGAGAAGATTGCAGTGGTTGACGGGAAACGCTCTTTTACCTATATGCAGATAGGAGAGCGAGCGGGAGCCCTATGCCGGTTCTTTCAGTCACAGGGGATTGGGGCTAAAGACCGCATTTCCATCCTTGAAGTCAACACCCATTCCTTTCTTGAGACTTATTATGCGGCTGCCGGCATCGGAGCGATACTATGTCCCTTGAATTATCGTTTATCAGCCAGGGAAATCGCTTTCATATTTAGAGACTGTGGCGCCAAGTGGCTGTTGGCTGGAAACTATTTTGCTTCTCTGGTGAAAGATATTTTAGATGAAGAGAACTCTTTGGAGGGAGTTATATGGATAGGTGAAGCACCTTCCATCTCTATGGAAATCTCGTCCCATGAGTATGAAAACGCCATCAACACCCACTCGGGACACTTCCAGCCGGCATCCATCCAGGAGGATGCGTTAGCGCATCTTTACTATACAAGCGGAACCACCGGGCAGCCTAAAGGAGTTATGCTAACCCATAAAAATGTTTGTCTTCATGCTTTGGGTACCATTGCAGAACTTAAGCTGACTGACTCTGACATTTGGGGACATATCGCGCCTATGTTTCACCTGGCTGATGCCTGGGCAACCTTCGCTATCACATGGATAGGGGGGCGCCATGTGATGGTGAATCGTTTCGATGCCGAAGTTGTGATGGCCACTATTGAACGAGAGCGTATCACCTTAAGCAACCTGATTCCCACCATGCTTAATCTGATGATCAAGCATCCCAGGGCGGATAGTTACAAATATTCAAGCCTTCGCATCATACTTAGCGGCGGAGCGCCCATAGCGCCGGAGCTGGTCCGAAACATCATGGAAACTTTTGGATGCGACTACATCCAGACCTATGGTATGACAGAGACCAGCCCCTATTTGACGCTAAGTATATTGAAGGAACACCTTCGGGATTTGCCTCCGGAAAAACAATTGGAGTACAAGGCCAAAACCGGGCGACCTTTCATTACTGTTGACCTTAAGGTGGTTGATAAAAATGGAGCTTCTATTGACCCGGATGATAAGCAGGTGGGAGAAATCTTGGTGAGGGGAGATACTATCACATCCGGATATTGGAATCGTCCGGAGGAGGATCAGAAAGCCTTTCACAATGGGTGGCTTTGTACAGAAGATCTGGCAGTGATAGATAAAGAAGGGTATGTGAACATTGTAGATCGAAAAAAGGACATGATTATCAGCGGAGGTGAAAATATTTATTCAACAGAGGTGGAAAACGTTCTTTACATGAATTCAAAAGTATTAGAGGCTGCCGTATTCGGGGTACCCGATAAAAAGTGGGGTGAAGCTGTTAAAGCTGTCGTAGTGCTCAAGGATAACGAGATAGCCACAGAGGATGAGATCATCAGTTTTTGCAAGAAGCACCAGGCTTCTTACAAGGTGCCCAAGTCTATAGATTTTCTGTCGGAGCTTCCTAAGACCGGATCGGGAAAGATTCACAAAAAGGCCTTACGGGATCCATACTGGCCGAAATAAAAATGGAGAATCAAATGAATATAAAGCCTTTCCAGTTAAAAATTTTTATCATTATCATTATTCCGGCGCTTATTTTTGGAATTTATAAGCCCTTACAAGCAACACAAGATACAAGTCTTCCTTTAGATATCGTTGTGAAGATCAGCAGACTTGAAAATACCTTGAACGTCATCGATAATCTGGCAGGTGCCGATCCAAAGCAACCCATGAAATCTCCTACGGCTATTCTTAAGGGCATGCTGCAAGGCACAGGTTGGATTGACAGCAGCCGGTTGATCGTAATTGGAATTAAGATAAATGAAACAAAATCGGAAATTGCTGTCCTGATTCCATTCCAACAACCAAACAATAATTTTCAGGCGGCATTTAATGCATTGGCCGGGCCTGACTATTATATTGTGTCCTTGCCCCCCGGCAAGGGAGGAGCTATTTCAGATGCTGTCGAAGCGGCTTTGGTTGCTACGTCCGGAGCAGATGAAAAGATTTCACTCTCGGCTGAATTAGCTGTCAACGAACTACTGGAAAAAGGGGATGAAAAGATCAAACAAGGTCTTGCTAAGCTGGAGAATTTGCCAAGGAAGCAGAAACTTGGAGGGACTAGCATTACACCCCAGCAAATCAGGGAAATACAAACAAACATGCTGAACACGTTAGGTCAGTTGGAAGTCCTTACGATTGGAATAGACTTCAGCGAAGAGAAATTGACTATTGTCTTTAAGGCTAAGTCTCTTGATGGAAGTACACTTGCAAAACTTTTTACACAGAAAGGCATGACAACCATTCTGGATGGCTACAAGCCCGAAAAACAGATCAATTTCAGATCCCGAAGTTATGATATCACAGGTATGGTTGCACTCATCAATTCTATTTTTGGAAAATTGTACGAGAGTATGGGGATCAACTTTTCCGATCTTGCCGCAATCTGTGAAAGTTTTACAGGAGAAATGACAGGCGGCATGTCTTTTGGTCAAACCGGTATAATCTTTGAGATGATCGGTGTCCTTAAGGATCCAAACAAGGCTGCTGACTTTCTGGAAGCGGTTTATTTGCCGTGGCTGATGAAATACAGCCAAAATATTACGAATATGATGGAAAAACAGCTTGGAATGAAAATGGAGCAAATTTACATCCGAACCTCTGACAGTACAGTGGATGGTCATAAGGTGATTGGCGTAAAGTCACAGTTTCCCCTTTTCCCACCTTCGATGAAAACTCCGGAAACGAAAAAAATGAGCAGTCTCATGAAGTTTGAATCACGAATGACGACTGTTGGAAATCTCTTTCTGACCGCACCCAACGATAAACGGATGGGAGAGCTGATCAAGATATCCAAAAAGCTTGAGGAAAGACCGGCAAAAGGTCCTTTAATGTCTATGGATGTTGATATGGCCGAATATTTTAATGCTATTGCCGAAATGATGCCAGAACTGTCGGCCGGCAGAGAGCCTTTGCCCAAAATGGGTAAAATAAATATTCTGATCGACATAAATAATGGCCAGGTCATTGAAACGGCGTCAATCATGATAGATGATATCAGAACGCTGATATCTCGTTTTAAAAAGATAACCACTTCTGGTAAAGCGGTATTGGAGAAAAAAGCTCCCGAAGAAATGCAAAAAGCGGAAAAAAAGTATGTTCCGGAAGAAGATGCAGTGTTTTGGTTGGGCAAAGGTGCTCTTTGCGCAACGTACGGAAACGATAAGCTCGCAATTAAATATTTCAAAAAGGCTATAGAACTCGATCCACAAAAAAGTGAAGCTTACTTTCAAATCGGCATTTCATATGGAGAGACGGGCGAGTATCAAGAGGCGATATCTTCAATAAATAAGGCCCTTAAGCTGGGCCCTAATAAAGGGCTCTATTATTACGGAAGAGGAAGGATTTATCTGTTATCCGGTGATAAAGAAAAGGCAGTAGAGGATTTCAAGCATGCCGCAACCAAAGGAAACAAAGATGCACAGAATTACTTACAGAATGTCGCCCATATTTCATGGGAATAAACAGGCTTATTTCAAATTGAAAATTTTTGGAAGGTTTTGTTATAAATCTATTACGAATTCAAGATTTTTTTCAGTTTATTGAGGTTTTCATTTTCTCCAACTGCAATAACGGTATCGTCTGGCTGGATTGTGGTTTCAAAAGAGGGGTTAAACAACATACTGCCGTCAGGCTTTTTGATCGCAATTAAAATCAGGTTATAATTTTGCCTGATACCTGAATCTTTCAACATAATATTTACCAGATTGGAAGAAGCACTGACAGGTATCTCCTCCATCTGGATATCTTTGCGTTTGTCAGCAAAGGCAAAATCCAGAAAACTTGTAACTGTGGGGCGGGTAATCCTCTGGGCCATACTTATTGCCCCCTTATCATAGGGTGATTCAACCGTATTTGCTCCGGCTGCCAGCAATTTTGCCTTTGATTTTTCCCGGCCCGCCCTAGCTATAATATTAAGATCAGGGTTAATTTGTCTAGCAGTCAGTACAAGAAAGACATTGTCCGCGTCAGTTGCCAGGACGGCAACCAGACCTTTTGCCCGTTTTATTCCAGCCTTAAGCAGGTTAGTCTCATCAGCAGCATCTCCAAACACATAGAGAACATTATCCTCCTCCATCACCGGAACCAGGTCTTCATTACTCTCGACAACTACCAAATCAATCGGTTCTATTATTAATCTCTTACAAAGGACTCTTCCGATACGCCCATATCCGCAAACAATATAATGGTTTTTCAACCGGTTAATTTTTCTGTCCAAAATTTTCCTCCCTAATATGGTTCTGATTCTTCCCTCAACCATGAACTGGACAACGGCGCCAGCTACATATATTATAAAGCCGAATCCAAAAAAGACGAGAAAAATAGTAAATATCCTTCCCATTTTGCTCACGTCATGAACTTCACCGTATCCGACAGTGGTAAGCGTAATAATCGTCATGTACAATGCATCTAAAATGTTCCAGTCTTCGATTATTATATAGCCTGTTGTGCCGATGAAGATAATAAATAAGGTCAACAGGAAACTAAGTATCAGGTTTTTTATATTATCCATGTAATTGCTTAAACCACAACAAACGGAAATTCAAAATATATAAACAGAAACCTTTGAAAAATGCTCAATAGGCTTATAGAATATCTACGCCTGTTATAATAATAATGCAATATAAATTATAGCTTTGGGAAGTCATACAATTTCCGAGAAGTGAGGTAAATGAATTTGCTATTTTAATGGGTTGCTTTTCAGACGTGATCCTATTTCTTGACGTCATTCTGTTAATTTGATAAAAAATATTGATTATGCTGAAAGAATCTGTAAAATACGAGCGCCGGCGCAGCACGATGGTTAGAGAACAAATTGAATCTCGCGGTGTTACCGACTCGAAAATTCTTGCAGCCTTCCGAAAAGTTCCAAGACATCTTTTTGTAAGCGAGGCATTAAGGGATAAGGCTTATAGTGACTTTCCCCTGCCTATTGGCGAGCAACAGACCATATCTCAACCTTATATCGTGGCAGAAATGACACAGGCATTACATTTAAGCAAAGAAGATCGGGTACTTGAAATAGGAACAGGATCAGGATATCAAGCTGCAATTCTTGCGGAAATTGCATTTCGCGTTTACACCATAGAAAGAATTAATACGCTTTTTGTTAAAGCACGTAAACTTTTTGACAGGCTTCATTATCACAAAATACTAGCCAGATACTCTGACGGTACTAACGGCTGGAAAGACGAAAGTCCTTTTGATGCTATCATAGTTACTGCCGGTGCGCCGGAAATACCTGAAAGTTTAGTGAACCAGCTTGAAATAGGTGGACGGATGGTGTTGCCAGTTGGAAATAAACATACCCAAGACCTGATAAAACTGTACAAGAATGAAAACGGCATCCGCACAACAAATCTAGGAGGATGCAGGTTTGTCAAACTTATCGGTGAATATGGATGGAGAGAAAAATAGATGCTTCGACGTCTTTATGACTGGGTACTCCACTGGGCTGAAACACCGTACGGGACATGGGCATTATTTCTGCTATCGTTTTGTGAATCCTCTTTTTTCCCAATCCCCCCTGATGTTTTGCTTATAGCTCTTGCTGTCGGTATACCCAAAAAGTCTTTTAAATATGCGCTTGTATGTTCAGCCGGATCTATACTGGGAGGTTGTTTGGGCTATCTCATCGGATGGCAGTTTATGGCCGGTATCGGAGAAAAAATTATCGCCTTCTATGGACTAACCCAAAAAATCGAATATATTAAAGACCTTTATACAAACTACGATGCATGGGCTATCGGTATTGCCGGATTTACACCAATACCTTACAAGGTGTTCACAATCTCCGCCGGAGCATTTAATATCAATTTTCCCGTTTTTATTATTGCATCAACGATTTCCCGATCGGCACGGTTTTTCCTGGTAGGCAGCCTTATATATATCTTCGGCCCCAGGATTCAAACGTTTATTGACAAATATTTCAATATACTGGCCGTTGCATTTA
>CAZQOH010000030.1:0-14433 GCA_964594355.1 uncultured Desulfobacterales bacterium | reverse complement strand
CTCAGACGCTGCATATATTCTTTGAAACGGAACGTTATTTTGACAAACACTATAAGCATGTATTTAAGATAGGGATCTTACACAAGATTGTAAACAGGAGATACACCTTGTGTATTAAAATTAAAATTGATATTAAAAGATATTTTAAGAGGCGTCATGATACCAGAAACCATGCCGCTTGAAAAGGTTTTAGCTCATCAACATTTATGAGATCTTTGCAAAAGAAGGCGTTTTGCAAAGGTCTCGTATAACAATGAAGCGGAGGATTTTTTGCGAAGCTTAATCTCATTTATCTTGTTTATTACAGTTTTCCTTACACTATACGGCTTGCTTCACGCATACTTCTATTTCAAGTTGAAGAATGTAATTATTATAAGTCCGTTATCCAACTGGTTGATTCTTGTCTTTCTATTTATCATGCTTATTGCGCCCATTCTTATCAATATTTTCATCAAATATGAATGGCATTATATAACCACTTTCCTGTCTTATATAGCTTATACATGGATGGCGGTATTGTTCCTCTTCTTTTCGGCACATATCTGCATGGATATCTACAATGGTGTTATTCATCTTTTTTCCATAATTTTTCCAGTATCATTCTTAAATTTCAAGCTGGGAAGCATGATAAGCTTTGTGGTTGTTATTTTGATGGTTATTGGAATTATTATTTACGGATTTTTTGAGGCTGGAAATATAAAAGTTAAAGAAGTTGTTATAGAGACCGAAAAGCTTCCGTCTGCGATCAACAGCCTAAAGGTTTTGCAGATATCCGACATACATTTCAGTGCCATTAACAGTGTTAGGCTGGCCCGGAAGATTGTGGATATAATTAGCGGCTTGAATCCTGACCTTCTTGTTTCTACCGGTGACCTTATAGAGAGAGGTCTGCTTGAAAAGGAAGAAGTTGCATCACTTTTTCGGAGCATTAAGGCTCCTTACGGAAAGTATGCCGTAACAGGAAACCATGAATTCTATACAGGGATTACCAAAGCCATTGAATTTACAGAGAATGCCGGCTTTAAAATGCTTAGAAATGAAGGTGTCACCGTAGGTGATGTGTTGAATGTGGTTGGACTTGACGATCCCACGTCAAAACAGTCTGAGTCTAATGCTAATGTTTCTGAAAATAAAATACTAAATAAATTCTCGAACAAGAAGTTTACCATTCTTCTCAAACATCAGCCCACAATTAATAAAAGGAGTGCAACACTATTTGACCTGCAGCTTTCAGGTCATACCCATAATGGACAGATTTTCCCCTTTAGATTGATCACATCACTCTTTTTTCCATATAATAACGGCCTATTCCAGGTGGGGAATAATTCTTATCTCTATGTAAACAGCGGCACAGGTACGTGGGGACCTCCTGTGAGATTTCTTTCACCTCCGGAAATTACGATTTTTGCTTTTCAAAGATTTGAGTCTATCCAGCGGTAGTTACCCCCTTAAGCACATCTATCATGCTATATACCTTTCCCTTTTCTCCTTCTTTTACTTTGATATCAAGATAAGAGACGGCATCTAGAGTTCCTTGAACATAGACATCTCTGCCGTTTACGTTATGACTGAATTCAAAGCTGACGGTCCTGTCATTTGAAAGAAGGGAGTATGTGTGCCATCCGTGTCCCTTTAGGTATTTTTCAGGAATGCCCCATACATTTTTTTGGACATCGGGATCACGTTCTTTTTTGATATCCTCTTTGGAAAATGGAACCCCTAGATTATTAAAATATTCTGCCATGGCCTTGGCGGTTCCGCTTGTGTCTGCTTTTCCTTTTTGATGGCTTTCTTTGATTTCAAGAGAATATCCTTTAAAAAGATCCGGGAATGTGTTTGCAGCATATTCAATCATGGCCTGAAACCCGACTATCTGTTTTGACATGTTTGGCGCGATTACCGCAGGAATGGAAGATGAACATACCGTATCTTCAAGACGTTTCCGGTCGCCGCCTGTTGTTCCCATCACAAATGGGAGGCTGTGTTTTACATAAAATTCTGCATTATCGTTTACAGCCGAAGGGTGCGTATAATCCACGCTGATAAAAAAACCTTCTTTTTTCTTTATTTCAGTTATGGCCTGCTCCCCAACGTCTGGATGAATCAACTGAATAGGAATAGAATCGATCAAATGCACATCTTTAATGATTTCGGGACCGGTAAGAGATTGTGAAATCAGATCAAACCTGTCGTCGGCAAGTGTGTGTTTTGCCAAGTTTTCTGCCATATTGCCGGGAATACCATTTACCATAATTTTTATTTTGTTCATCTGAATCCTCCATTTTTTTAAGTCCATATCTCGTTAAGTCGTCGAATAGTTGAGTAGTTAAATAGTTGTAATAATAAGAATAATAGCCATTTTAAAAAGAATTGGACATACAACAGTTTGCAAATATTAACATATTGATTTGATAATCTTTTTCTACTTAACTACTTAACCATTTAACCACTCAACCATTTGACGATATCTTAAAATATCATTTTGTTTCAATTTTATTAACAATCGACTCCAAACCCAGAAATTTTGTATCTTCAAGAGCGGATAGATTATGTTTCAGGGTCTTTACGGCTGTCGGGATGTATTGTTTAAAAAATGATTTCCCTTTTTGGTTGCTTAAAAACCCAAAGGCACCCAGCATTTGAAGATTTCTGGTGATCAAACAATATTTATAGCAGGAGCGGAAATTATCTTCGTCAATTTTTAAAAAAGTTGACAGCCTTTCAATACAATAATCGAGTAGTTGAGTCTGAATAGGGTAGGGCAGTTCTACATATGGATCTATTAAAAGGGATGCAAGATCGTACTGTATAGGGCCTATACGCCCTCCCTGAAAATCGATAAAATAAAATTTATCGTTTTTAACCATGATATTTCGTGACTGAAAGTCCCTGTGCATAAACCCGTTTACAGGGGATTCAAGTGTTTTATCAGCCAAAACCAAAAATTCATTTTCATAATTATCAAAACTCAAACCCATTTTCAAATATCCGTTTAAAAAGGCGTCAACAAAATAACGGCACTCCTTATCAATAACAAGATCTTTGCTATAGTATGGGGTTTGATATGCCCAGGATGGATTAAAACCTTCAGCGCCAAAAACAGATAGCTTAATAAGGAGATTTATAACGGATTTGTAACAGGAGACAATTTTGTCCATGTTTTTGGAATTGCGGACAATTGCCTGAAGATTTACATCGCCAAGATCTTCCGTGAAAACCAGCCCTGAAAAGGTGTCATAAAGATAAATCTTAGGTACAGATATCTTTTTTTGGTATAAGTGGCGCCCGATGGCTACAAATGAGTCCACTTCAGATGTTTCACTTTGTGTCCTGATAAAATGATCTACCATAACAAGTGAGCGGTTTTTGGCAGTGAGACGGTACCAGTTTCTGCTTGATCCATCTCCTTTAAGCTTTTTGTGTTTTATCTTATTGTCGGAAAAATCTAATATAGCCTCTGGCCAGGCCTGTCTGAAAGCTTCGGGCGCCATTTTATCAAAAATCACATTCGTATAGCTTTCCGGTGTTCCGATATCTCTCCAGTAATGGTGTTTTGAAATAAATGCCTTTATTTTTCTACTGTTTGATATCAATGTTTCGTATATATCTATGATGCTTGAAAACACACCATCCGGTATGAGATCAAGAATTTCCGGATCAAGGACCTGTATACCGGTAAAGGCAAGCCTTTTCATGCCGTTGGAATACCCTTTTTCCTCATCGCCATTAAAACCTGTAATAAAATCTTCATTTCTTACCCATACATTATTGAACTGCGGATAGTCATGAAGGACCAATGTTGCCGGATAGTTATGTTGCAGGTGATAATCATAAATCTCTCTCAGATCTATATCAGTAATAATGTCGCTGTTTATGACCAAAAAGGGTTGTTCGTCCCAGAAGTCAGCTACATTTTTAATACCTCCTCCTGTACCGAGAATCACAGGTTCATGGCGGGTGTGGACGGGAACCGTATATTTTTGCCTTTTTAAAAAGGAGTCTATCTTATGATACAGATGATGGGTGTTGATGATAATTGATTTGCAGCCGGCAACTTGTAGATTCTGGATAATTATGTCGAGCAAAGGACGTCCTGCAATAGGGAATAGAACCTTGGGTGTGGTTTTAGTAAAGGGCAGAAGCCTCGTACCGAAGCCCGCGGATAAAATCATCGCCTTAAAAATCGCTGCTTCAGACATGATTTTCACCGTTGATTGGTAGGGTTCGAAAGTTATGGCAATTTTTCATAAACGTTTAAAATCTGAAAAGGTAATGTCTGTTTCCAAAGTATAGACATCGTTAAATAGTTGAGTGGTTAAGTGTTTGAGTCGACGACTTATACCGGTTGTCATAAATATGTTCCGATTTACCAGCGTCTGAACTTCCGAGCTAATCACGGGTTCAATTTGAAGCGTTCTACTGCTCACTGCGCTAAAATTAAAGAACTCGACCTCGCTACGCTCGGGACTCAAACAGCTTCAATTTTTACGCTCCGCTTCGCCAAGAACGCTTAATCAAATGTTCCCAAATTGATTAGCTCGGAAGCTCAGACACTGCATACATTCTTTGAAACGAAACGTTATTTTGACAAACACTATAACGAAATCTGGGTCTATAATGACATATGACTCAAATATTTTTGAATGGCTTCTGAATAGTATTCTATCTTCTCGGTATCATCTGAACCTTTAATACCGTGGGTGGTAAAATAATCTATGGCATTTTGATAGTTGATTTTGGAAAGCGCTTCTTTATGTTCGATTTCTTTTCTTTTGTACATGCGGTTACCTCTTGCCTGGATTTTTTTCAGACGACCCTTTGTGTTAATATGATTTTGCGGGTTACGTATGAAAAAATTTAGAACGATCCAGTATGATTCAAAAGGGGTTTTCAAAAAGCGGGAAAAAATTTTTAATTTTCTGAAACCTGCCGAAGTTAAGTTATAGGTGTCCGGAAGTATTGGGTGAGGTATGAGTATGGTCTCGTCAATAAATGCCTTGATACTTTTTCTTACAAAATATTCAGATGTCTTATCAACGTCATAAGCGAATTCGTTTTTAAAGAATTCCTGAAGGAAAGCATAACCGGAGTGGAGATCAGAAGCTGAAAACTGGAATGCATCATTTTGAAGTATTGTAAGGGCTGTAAAGGCAGCCGGAATAAAAAAGGCAATACAGTTGTTTTTGTAATATTCCAGTATTAGCCTCCTGTTTTCATTAACCTGAAATTGTGATTCAGAAGAAGGGCTTCCTTTGTTGCTTGAAATACGTTCGATAAATTTCCTTTGAACATATATATCAAAAACATGCTCAACAGCATGCATACTATCAATAAGAAGCGTATCAGCAAGTCTTGCCCCTTGTGAGGATAGATAATTCAGATACGTTTCAACATGGGACATCATATGATCTGAAGAAAACCTTTTTTTGGAACAGGTCAGAATGGCACTTGCAACCAGGGCGTGGGGTGTCACAACAGTGACGTTATTTATAGCATTAATAATCCTGTGGCCAAGGTTACGGCAAAGCGCATTTTGTTCTTTTGATGTCATTTCTTTAATTGATGTATTATTTTTCGACAACAATTCATTAAGAGAGATAGAGTCATGGAACTTTATATATATCCTGCCGTAGCTTTTTTTTAAAAATTTTCTTGCTTTTATGACTTGTGAAAAATTTTCTTTTTCCTTTTTTCCCCCTTCCAGTTCATGAAGGTATGATCTTTCTTCAAGGATCCTGTCATATCCTATGAAAATAGGAACGAATGTCAGATCATCACAGGCCCCGTTTTTGTAAGCGCTAAGAAGGATAGAAAGAAATCCCAGTTTGGGCATTAGCAGTTTACCTGTTCGACTTCTGCCGCCCTCGATGAACAGTTCTATGTTAAAACCTTCTTCTAGAAGCTTATAAATATATTCTGTAAAAACTCTTGAATAAAGTGCCGCACCCTTAAAAGTTCTTCTTATGAAAAATGCTCCTCCGGATCTGAATAACGGGCCCAACGGCCAGAAAGAAAGATTTTTTCCTGCAGCAATGTGGGGACACGGCATGTTGTTGTTAAATAAAATATATGATAAGATCAGGTAATCTATATGGCTCTTGTGACTGGGAATAAGGATTAAAGGTCCTTTCTGCGACATGGTTTTAACTCTATTAAGCTCTTCTTTATCGATGCTAGCACCTTCAAACATAGTGTAAACAATCCACTTTACCAGAGTTGCCAAAATCTTTATTATACTCATTTTGTATTTGGCGGCAATTTCATCTAGATATGAATCAGCCTTTTTATGTGTCTGCTGAATGGGGATATCATGCTTTTTTGAATATTGTTCCATGAAGCTTTGAAGGCGATCTTTTATTAGGATGCTTTGTTTTAATTCCTCTATTGATTTCAGGACCGGGCCGGTAATGCTCTGGCGGTGGCGATTCATTTGAAGTAAAAGATCTCGTCTTAAGACAAGTGACAAATATTCGATGCTCCGTTCCCGGTTTGCAGAGATTTCTATAAAGGCTTTAAGATTAATCGGTTCTGATATTTCCACAAAAACCTTTCCAGGATTCTTAAACAGAGTTATAAGCCGTCTTATTTTCCCCGGTTTTCCTTCAGTGCCAAACAGGATGTCAATTATAGTGGGGATATTTCGACTTGGTTTTTTACTGAAAAACATAAGCTGAGGGATGATATAAATGGGGCGGTCAATCGATTTTTGTATTTCGATAAGATATTGGATTGGGTCTGTTTTTGCTTTAACAAATCTTCTGTAGAAGCCTTTTTTTTCGATGAGTGACAATAATGTAGATCTTCCGTTAATCAACTCTTGTCTGATATATCCGCTCTTATAAGGATCAGGCAAAGTCTTGTTATGATAGATGTAGTCAAGGTAGGATAAAACAATTTTGAATATTCGTGAAACCGGCTGCCACGTGTATATCCTGTGGTCAAAGCCTATCTCAGGATACGGTAGGCCATTAATTTTATATCGGGTGTAATAAAATAAATATTCAAAATTACTTTTGAATTTATTCGTATAAACAATGATGGCGTTTTTAGGGATTTTATCAAGAATAAGGGACTGATCTTTGTTTACTTTTATACCTGAAAAGAAAAGTTTAAGCATAACAGATGATAAAAAACCGATTTTCCCCGGAAGGTAGCAGGCAAAGTGGTTATGTGTACCCTGAAGAGTTGTATCAATCCATCTTCTTACTCTATTTGAAAAATTTCTTCCTTTTATCTTAGATTCCGCCATATTAAAGCCCGTAAAAGCAATCTTCCGGCTCCTATGGGTCGGAGGCCGGGAGGTCAAAAGAAATTAATTTTTATTTAACCGGGGTAAAGCCTGTCTAATTTTAAATAACAGAATAGTGTTTTATTTGCAATAATTTGTTAAATTTGTCATAAAATTTTGCTGAAGAATTGCTGGTTTTAAAAAAAGAAAAAAAGTAACTTTTAATAATACCGATAAAATTAAACTTGCCTTAAAAAATTTGTTGTGATACTTCCAAATATAATTGGGCCGAGGATGTTTATCGAATTTATTTATCCGATATCCTTTATAAAACTATCGTATTAGAGAGACCTTTGAAAAATGCTCAATTTTGTTCAAGTTCAAGGAAGGCGAAAATTTTAACCACAGGAATACATTGAGTATTTTGAGGATTAAAATTTGAGTCTGACACAGAAATTGGGCAAAAGGGGGCGTTTTGCAAAGGTCTCTTAGATTTGTTCGAATTTGGAGGATAGTATATTTCAAGGTCTCGGTAAAGTTTTAATAGATAGCTAATAAAGTTAATTTCATAATAAAGGAGGATGTTTTTATGAAGACGTTAATTGGTGGAGCAGTTGCAGCCGTATTGGGTGTTATCGGACTTTCGATTTGGTTTAAACCGTTTTTACAAATTTTGGCTGGTGCTATTCCTGTAATGCTTCTGCTTGGAGGAGGATTGGCCATTTACCTTGGTTTTGATGAACTCAAAGATAATTGGAAAGATAAGGATACAGCAGTTGACACTAGCTTTAACAAAGATGAAGAGACAAAAAAATACGAGGAAGAAATAGATGAACTCAAAAAAAAGGTTGAAACACTAGAGGGTGAAAAAGAATAAATTGGTTAGTCAAAAAAAAGCCCTGTATAAATTATACAGGGCTTTTTTTATTTCATCCCTTTTATTGCTGAGGTTGCAAGAAAATCAGCCCTTTCATTTCCCTCAATATTTCCGTGGCCTTTAACCTTAATAAGTTTTAGATTATTAAATTTTAACATTATATCCTTAATAGATTTTATTAATTTCGAGTTTTTTTTTGGCTTCCATCCGAGGATCAACATCCCATATGCATAACTGCTGTCAGTAAAAATTCTAACTGGAAGATTAGTCTTTTTAAGTTCTAAAAGACCTGTCTTTATCGCTTCAAGTTCAGCGATGTTATTGGTGGCATTGCCTATATATTTTGACATCTCCTTTTCATATTTTCCAAAACGAAGCAAAATCCCTATTCCGGACGGACCTGGATTTCCAGAGGATGCACCATCTGTAAAGATGCAGATGGTGTCAGGAGAAATTGTTTCCTTCAATTGATCGCTTTTTGTTTCTTGTTTTTTCTTTGATTTTTTTTTCCTTCCCCTTTTTTCCGGTTGTGACGAGTCGATAGGCTTAACTCCGCTTCTGTTAACCCAGTATTCATAATCCTGATCAAGCTGGTATTTAATTAATACCTTTCCTTTTTTTTCAATCGGTTTTCCATTTTGATCCATGGCCAGCCAGACTTTATTTTGTTTAAATTTCATACGTTCCCAGGCTGGAATATCTTTCTCCAATTTAATACTCCTTTTTTCGTAACCGTTCACCGAACCTTGAACCCTTGAACGGTCACCTTTTTTATTTTACGTATAGAGATGAAATTCACGACTTATTTTTATGTACTTTTCAAGTGCTTCTTTCCAAGATTCTTCTATTGCGTCTATTTCATCAAAATTTTCTATTCGCCGACGAATATTCTTGTCTCCTATTATGAGATCAATGGGCAGTCTGTTAAGTTCATACTCATAAGGAGGCTGTTTCCACTCAAAATGATCTTTGTAAAGAAAAATAATTGTTTGAAGCAATTTGATTGTGGTTATATATGGTTTATATTCATATAGATTTGTTATGTGGATTTGAAATCCTTTGCACTGGATTCCTTTCCATTTATTTGATGTCGGTTCAAAGACACTTTCTCTGAGTTTTATTCCAGATATTTTATTTTTAGCCAGGGTTGAAAGAACTTTTCGGGTGTCGATAAATGGTGCTCCGAACATCTCAAAGGGTAGGGTAGTACCTCGTCCTTCAGATACATTAGTGCCTTCCCATAATACCTGGCCGGCGTATGTGATTGCAGATGTAATTGTCGGCAGATTGGGTGAGGGAGGGATCCATGGAAGACCCGTATCATGAAAATACATGGATCTCTTCCATCCTTTCATTGGGATAACTTCAAGCGTACAACCGATTCCAAAGGAATTGTTAAATAAAAGTGAAAGCTCACCGATAGTGAGTCCATGACGCATTGGGATTGGAAAACGTCCAACAAATGAAGTGAAATCAGGGGATAAGCAATTACCTTCTATCATGGTGCCGCTAATGGGATTTGGTCTATCGAGAACTATAACCTTTTTGTTGAATTTTTTTGCTGCTTCAAGACAAAAGGACATGGTATAGATAAAAGTATATACTCGTGTTCCGGCATCTTGCAAATCTATGATAAGTATATCTATGGGATCGAACATTTCTTTGTGGGGTATGCGGGTTTGTCCGTAAAGACTGAAAACGGGAATATTCAATAAAGGGTCGATCATGTCGTCTGATTCGACCATGTTATCCTGTCTTTCTGCATAAAAACCATGCTGCGGTGAATACAACGCTGTAAGTTGTCCGGGAAATTTCCCGTTAATCAGTTCACGGGCGTGGCGGAAACGTTTGTCAACCGAAGCGGGGTTGCTTAAAAGGCCGATACGGTTTCCAAATACCCATTTGGGTGGATCTTCAATGAAGCTTTCAAGACCTGTTTGAATATGATTCATAATCAATATTTTAACTTTATCAGATTAAAGTAATACATTAAGTTAAATTTATTGTCTCTTTTAATAAACATTACGGTTCAATCCAGTTTCCCTCTTTAAGATATGATATGCTTATCTTTTTTAGCTTGTGCTTTTGTTGGGCAAAGCGTGTCTTCATATTAAGCAGCCATTTTTTGTGATTGAGTACGTTTTCCTTGCTAAAAAAGAGCTCGTGCATGCTTTTATTAATTTCAAATTTTGGGCTGTTGGTTTGCATATTTATGGCTCCGGTATTACTGCAAAGCATGCATCGTACCTTATTGTTTCCAAGAAAGCGGAACGTATCTCCTCCACAAAGAGGACAACACGGCTCTTTTCTTTCAGGCGAAGGGCCAAATAGAGATGAGGCCAAGTCGGCAGCCGTCTTTTTATTATGTTCGTTAATGAAAACTTCTCCGGGAAGGGCCCCATAAACAATAATACTCTGCTTATTATCTGCTAAGATGAGCTTCAAAAAGCTTTCAATACAGAGTAGTGTGTATCCTTCTTTACCCTCAATACCGGCTGTTCCGACGCCCACGGCAGGTTTACCCCACAATTTTTCAACATGAGCATATAATGCAAGACCTCTGTCCATTAATCTCTTCAAACATGAATTTGCGCTGAGAAAGTAAGTGGGTACGGATAAGATTAATGCATCAGCTTCAACAATTGATTTCAGAAATAGATGAAGGTCATCATCCAGTACACATTGACTATTTTTTAATAGGCAAGTATAACACCCCCTGCAAGGTAAGATATTGAAATCCTGAAGACGAAGAAGGCTCAATTCGTGAGGTATAGATATTTGCCTGCTTATTTCTTTAACCATAATTTCGCAGTTGCCGAGTTTGCGAGGCGAACCGATGATACCGAGGATTTTTTTCATTTGAATTACCAAGTATTAGAAATTTGATTTTTGGCTATATGCTTAAACTATAAGTACATATAAAGGCAATTAAAATTTTAAAATTTATCCTTGATTTCACACATACTTTTGAGTTTTATTTTGTATAGAAAAACAGTCTGGATATTTTCATGTTTTTTCTGTTAACCCGATTGTTTCTGTGATAAACGATTAAAAAATTGAATGGTTGAAATAATGAAAAAACGCCCTGATATTAGTGTTGATATTGGAGGGATAGAACTTAAGAATCCTGTGATGACAGCCTCCGGTACGTTTGGCTATGCTAAAGAATTTGAAGATCTTGTTGATTTAAACCGTCTTGGCGCCATTATTGTAAAGGGTTTGTCACTTGAACCATCCAAGGGAAACAAGCCCCCAAGGATCATTGAAACGCCGTGCGGTCTACTGAATGCCATCGGACTTGAAAACACCGGTATAAAAGCATTTGTAAAAGACAAACTTCCTTTTTTGAAGAATTTTTCAACTCCGATATTTTTAAATATTTATGGTAAGAGCATTGAGGAATATGCAGAACTGGCAGCTTATATAGATGATATTGAAGAGATTTCCTGTATTGAAGTAAATATTTCATGTCCCAATGTAAAGGAAGGAGGTATAGCATTTGGAGTAGATCCTGAATCTGCCCACAGTCTCGTCACTGCTGTGAGAAACAGGACATCCAAACCGCTTATGGTAAAACTTACCCCGAATGTTACCGACATTAGGGATATTGCCCGTAAAGTCGAAGATGCAGGTGCAGATTCTATTTCACTGATAAACACGATAACAGGTATGGCCATAGATGCTGAAACACGACGTCCTAAACTTGCCAACATAACCGGAGGACTCTCCGGCCCTGCAATTAAACCGATTGCCCTACGTATGGTCTGGCAGGTGGTGCAAAGCGTTAAAATTCCGGTAATAGGGATCGGAGGGATCGTGACACCAGAAGATGCCCTGGAGTTTCTCATAGTAGGAGCTGTTGCCGTACAGGTCGGGACGGCCAATTTTATTAATACGCATGCGACTATCGATATTATTGAAGGAATTGAGACATTTCTGGTAGAAAAAGAAATTAGTAAAGTAACAGATATAATAGGAACATTAAAAATTTAGTAACGTTCTAAAATTATGGTATAATCGGTTTCCAAAATTAATTAATTCGTCAATGAAAGGAGCACTATGATGAAACGACTATTTATATTAATTGTGTGTATGCTGCTATTTGTGTTTTCTAATGCACTTGCTCAGGAAGGGGATGCTATTATCGGGGAATGGTATACAGATGAAGGAAAGGCACTCGTTAAAGTCTATAAATGTGACGATTTATATTGCGGGAAAATAATATGGCTCAAGGAGCCTAAATATGATGACGGTACAGATAAAATAGATAAGAATAACCCCGATGAATCGAAAAGGGCCCGTAAGATTATTGGATTGGATATTGTCTGGGACTTTAAACATAAAGGTAAGAACAAATGGGCCGGTGGTAAGATCTATGATCCGGATAACGGCAAGACCTATTCCTGTAAGATGAAACTTGTAGATAATGAACTGAAAGTACGGGGCTTCGTCGGTATTTCACTTTTCGGCAGGACGACTGTTTGGACTAAATAGTCATCTCAGTGAAAACGGAAATCAGAGATAGATATTGTTCATCCCGGATTACGTTAAAAGAACATGCGAGACCTTTACAAAACGCTCCTTTTTGGAGATGATGATTTTAAAATAAAGAAATAACTTACAAAGCTTCCGTAGTCTCAACTGGATGGCTTTTCAAGTATTCCAGTCTGTTCAGCCCGTTAACATATGCCTTGGCGCTTGCCGTGATTATATCAGGATCAGCTCCCCGGCCAAGGGCGATCAGGCCGTTTTCTTGTAAACGTACAGTCACTTCCCCCTGTGCGTCTGTTCCGCCTGTAAGGGCGCTTACAGAAAATCTTAAAAGTTCAGATTCTGTTCCTGTCAATTTTGCGATACTGTTAAAAGCAGCATCAATAGGACCGTTTCCATAGCCTGCCCCTTGCACGGATCTTCCATTTATTATCAGCTTAACGCTTGCCATGGGAAGTACGGTTGTGCCGCAAGTTACATGGAGATATTCCAGACAGAAGATATCGGAGGTTCGTAATATACCTTCCGTGACAAGAACTTCCAAATCTTCATCTACAACATGTTTTTTCTTGTCCGCAAGCTCTTTAAATTTTAAAAATACAAGTTGTAATTCTTCATATGAAAGATCATATCCCATATCCTTTAAGTGGGATCGGAGGGCATGTCTCCCTGAGTGTTTGCCAAGTACAAGCTTGCTCTTGCTGAGCCCTATGGTTTCAGGTTTCATAATCTCATACGTCATGGGATTCTTCAGCATACCGTCCTGATGAATTCCAGCCTCGTGGGCAAAAGCGTTGGCTCCAACAATGGCCTTGTTCGGCTGCACAATAATACCTGTTATCATGGTTACAAGCCGACTGATGGGATAAATATGTTCTGTTTTAATATTAGTCGAAACCGGAAGATAGTTGGATCTTGTATATAATCCCATTACGATCTCTTCCAGGGAAGTATTGCCTGCTCTTTCTCCTATTCCGTTTATGGTTACTTCCGCCTGTCTTGCTCCTGCACTTATTGCCGCAATCGTATTTGCCGTGGCAAGACCCAGGTCATTATGACAGTGTACGCTTAATATGGCATTTTTTAAATTAGGCGTATGTGCAAAAACATACTTTACAAGGTCGCCAAATTCTTCCGGGATGGCATAACCTACCGTATCAGGGAGATTAATAGTCTTAGCACCTGCTTCAATTGCAGCATCGAAAACCCTGCATAGAAAATCACGATCACTTCTTGACCCGTCTTCAGCGGAAAACTCAACATTATCCGTCAGGGATCGGGCGTATTTAACCGTCTCTACAACAGTTTTTATAACTTCGTCTCTTGTCATGTTAAGCTTGTAATCCATATGGATATCGGAGGTAGCAATAAAGGTATGTATTCTCGGTTTTGCTGCGTGGCGGATTGCGTTCCAGGCGCGATCGATATCCTCTTTGGATGTACGTGCCAGGGCGGCAACTTCGGCTTTTTTTAACTTTTCCGCTATTTTGGAAACTGCCTCAAAATCCCCTTCAGATGCTGCTGGAAAACCGGCTTCTATTACGTCTACGCCAAGTTTTTCCAACTGCGTGGCAAGCCGCATCTTTTCAGCTGTATTCATGCTGGCACCGGGAGACTGCTCACCGTCTCTTAATGTCGTATCAAAAATAAATACTCTTTCACTCATAATTTCACTCCCATTTAATATCGATGGTTTCATAAAAAGTCAGAATTTACCACAGAGCACACAGAGGGCACAGAGATAACTTATTAATAATAATTATTTTTCTGTGTTCTCTGCGATCTGGTTTATTTAAGTCAAGTCTTTTTTTTAAAAAAAAGCTAGCAGAAAATCATC